>JAHEJI010000024.1 GCA_024638965.1 Planctomycetaceae bacterium | reverse complement strand
GAGCCGGTCAAACCAACGGTGAGCCCGTCGACAAGCGGGCGACTCGAGGATCTGGCCATCGGAAATCGTCAGGTCCATGTCATCGCACAAGCAAGTGCATCCTGCACAAACGACCGATATAAGCTTTTGATCCATAACTACATTAAAAAGCAATTCCGTTAGCAGGTTTTTCGGGCAACTCCAGGGTGGTCGCTTCCAGCGAGGCAACCGGCCACGAGCAGTAATCGGCTGCATAGTAAGCAGACGGTCGATTGTTACCGCTCTTCCCACAGCCGCCAAATGGCATTCGGCCCGTCGCGCCCGTTGTTTGCCGATTCCAGTTCACAATACCCGCTCGAATGCGGTGAATAAAATGGTCGTAGCAGTCTCGATCATCGCTTAGCAATGCGGCGGACAAACCGTAAGCTGTATCATTGGCTTCTGCGATCGCCTCATCGAAATCGTCGACACGAATAATATTCAACAACGGACCAAAAAGTTCTTCATCATTTCGCTGGATTTCAGTCGCATCAATCAAACCGGGCGAAACCAAAGCATCGCATCCCCGCTGTGACTTCATTTCGATAATCGGTTTGCCGCCTGACGCAATCAGTTCGCTTTGTGCCGCAAGCAGTTTACGGCCTTGCTCCCAAGAGATTACAGTACCCATAAACGGTTCTGGATGATCCGTATAGAATCCAACCTCGACTTTACCAATCATTTCTGCGAGGACATCGATGAACTTGCTGGATTCTTGATTGTCAATCAGGATCAATCGGCGGGCACAAGTACAACGCTGACCAGCCGTGAAATACGCCGACAGGATGGTTAAGTACGCAGCGGCGCGGAGATCATTCGCGGCGTGTACGATCAAAGGATTGTTGCCACCCATCTCCAAAGCCAGGATTTTTTGTGGAAACGGTGCAAGCGTTTTGTGGATCGCCGTTCCCCCCGCACTACTGCCGGTAAAGAACAGGCCATCGAGTTCCGGATGATTAACAATCGCGACTCCCACATCTCGGGAACCTTGGACCAAATTGAGAACGCCCGACGGCAATCCAGCTTCGATCCATTTCTGAATCATCCATTCACCTACGGCCGGCGATTGTTCGCTCGGCTTGAAGACAACGGTATTGCCGGCAATCACTGCAGGAACGATGTGTCCGTTCGCCAGATGCGCGGGAAAGTTAAAAGGGCCAAGAACACCGCAAACTCCATAGGGTTTGAAGCGAGTGACCGCGTCGAGGTCTCCCAACTCAAAGGACCTGGTATCGCGACGTTCGCGAAAGGCGGCAATGGACAAGGCGATCTTTCCCGCCACGGCTGCGGCTTCCGTTTTGGATTCCCAAATTGGTTTGCCCGTTTCACGCGAGATCAAGTGGGCAAGTTCGTCACCGTTTTGTTTGACGTGTTCAGCATATTGCTCACAAATCTTGATTCGAGCGTCAGCTCCAAGATCCCACCATGGACCAAACGCATCGCGCGCCGCCGAGAAACTGGAGTCGATTTGAGCTGATGTTGCTTCGAGGCCCGACCAAACGACGCCATTGTCGACGGGGCAAAGCGACTGAAGCTCGGACCCATCTCCAGGGATCCATTGATCGCCAACCAGGTTTTTAGCGGTCGGTTGAAATGTCATTTGATTCGATGAAATTGAATTATATCAATTGTTAATAGGTCAGGACATTTCTTTAACGCAATCTTCGATAATACCGCAAGCCAAGTCGATGTGCTTTTCTTCAACAATGCCAATCGGTATCAAGAATCGAACGCGAGTGGGATCGCGACCTGCAAAAAATGACATCAGGCCTTTGTGGAACATGCGGTTGACCATGTCTTTGGAAACTTCAAACTCGCCGTTGAAAGGAGTGAACGCCACCATGCCACCGATGCCATAAGGACCTGAAACACAACCAGGATATTTGTCGTCAATCGCTTTCAGGCCCTTCGCAAAATGGTGGTTGAGTTGAACGTTGCGTCCGTTTTCGCCAAAATTACCATTCTCGATCAAGCCTTTGACCATTCGCTGCGCGGCGACAATGGCCCAGCTACTGGCCGTAAACGTCTGGCTGATGAGGCCGGGCCCAGGCTGGTATTCATCCGTATAAAGCGTTGCACAAACCTGGCTGATTTTCCCGAGCGTCACCAGGTCAACCATCTTGTCGAGCCCGAAATGTTGGAAAGCAAACGGGCGGGTGGTGCGACAAAACGATTGAATCTCGTCCGCGATCACCGCGATGTCGTGCTCATGGGCCACGTCGATCAGAGATTTGAAAAACTCGTGGCTGCCGGCGTAATAGCCACCCTCGCCTTGAACCAACTCCATCCAGAGATTGGCGTGTTTTCCAGGATGTCGGGCAATATGCTCTTTCAAACGGGTGACCGAACGCTCCGTACTTCCATCCGGATCGTTTGGATCAAGGAACGGAATATAGTCGACTTCAATTGTATCAGGTAGTCCAACGCGGTTCTGAGGCTTGTCCGTGATTTGCGAGAGGACCAATGTACGTCCAGCGAAACAGTGCTCGAACGCAATCACCCGATTAGCGGGGTGATGTTTTTGAAACGCGATCTTCAGCGAATTCTCATTTGCCATCGCGCCGCTTGTCGAAATGATACAATTCTTCAAACCGGCCCCCGATTCGCAGGCAATTTCGGTGAGCAGTTTGAAGATTTCATAGCTTTTCACGTTCTGCTGCAAGTTCCCTTGCATGACCGTATCACTCGTCGCTGCTTCGACGCCCGCTTCCACAACAAAAGGGTGGCTGTGTCCAAAGCCATGAACGCCAATTCCCGTAATAAAGTCCAGCTTGACACTGCCATCGGCCAGTTCGACAAACGGTCCATTGCCAATCCCACTGGATAAATACGGAAAGTAAATATTTCCTCCCCGAATACTGCCAAACGCGTCCAGCAATGTTTGAAAGTCGTCTGCCAATTGCGGGTTGGGTGGTTTGATTTCGTCGATTTTCGATGAATGCTCAGCGACTGCTTCCAGAATCAGCCTTTTGGCCTCCGCAAGCCGTGGGTCATCTCTGAGTTGATTGGCTATCAAAGCCGATTGATTGGCAGTG
The DNA here is from genome assembly GCA_024638965.1 of Planctomycetaceae bacterium. Lineage (GTDB taxonomy): Bacteria > Planctomycetota > Planctomycetia > Pirellulales > Pirellulaceae > Mariniblastus. Next base: position 38,953 of record JAHEJI010000024.1, on the reverse strand, counting down.
GCGGACATTCTGGTTTCCATTTTGAGTTTCTGGGATGCCGCCATTCTAGGGTCTTGTCCTGATCTCAAAAAGGCTTTTCGCACGCACATGGCCACCAAAGCCCTCTCAAACGCCAAAATAACGAGTGGATCGGAAGTCGATCGATGAAGTGGACCGGTTAAATCCCAATCTGAGGCTCGATGAGCAAAATGGCCAAGCCAGCTCCATTCGTAACCTGTCAGTTTAGGCGATGGACCACTGATTTGAGGTGAATGTGACTAATGGTGATGGTGCCCAAGCAGCCCCGGATTCTGACGCACATTTTGCAAAAGCTCCCGCAGCACCGGCGTAAAACCTGAATACACCGTTTCATGGTAGGGCGATTGAGGCGGCAATTGAGCAATCAGTCGTCGATGCGCGATACCCAAATTGTGATAGGGAATGCCCGGAAATAAATGATGAAGTGCGTGATAACGCAATCCACAGGGACACAAAAACTCGGTCCACCAGCTGCCGGTGATATTGGTTGAATCAAGGAATTGATCCAAATGCGAAATCGTGCCGCCATCGCTTCGATAGCGATGGGCCACGAGTGTGCGAACATGGTTCATCGTCAACACAACCACGGCCAGCAACAATATTTTCAGCAGGTAAACCTCCGGAATAATTCCAACAACGATCAACACGATCATCGACCACACGAGAAAACTACAAGCGAGTTCGAAGTTCGTATTGGAGCGTTTGAAAGTGTCGGCGGCGACTTCTTTCTCGTACTTGAAATTGATCACAAGTGAAGTGGCATGCGTGTAAAACCATTGTCTAAGTTTCGGATGCAGAAACGAGATTGGCGTTCCAATCAAATAACGCAAGAACACAAGAATTGGTTGGAAAAGAACCTGCATCATAAACAACAGAATTCCAAACATGCTGCCGTGGCCTAGCGGTAAGTACTCACCATCCTGGACGGTTCCATAATGACGACTGCTGTGATGATGAAGGTGGCTGTCATAGGTAAAGGAAGGGACCAACATGGGAATTCCAGCGACGATATTCCAATACAGCTTGAACGCGTTCATCGTTCCGTTAGGCAAGTGAACGATTTCGTGAATAAATATTGCAGCCCGATAGATCGATATGGCTGCAACGGGAAAACAGATCCAGGCAATGACATTAGTCATCGGTAACGCGAGGTAAATGCTCGCGAAGACATACGCAAACAGGACCGACATCGTTAAGTCGATCCAGTACAATTTCGCACTTGGTCTAAATAGATCTTTTACGATCACCCGTGCTTCAGAATAGAAGCGTTTATCTTCCGAGAGTTGCGATACAGCTGAACTTCGGTGATGAGAATTTTTCGGTTGCACATTCATTGAAAAATCTAACCTGAATTCTTGGATTCGGGTCCAAGCCGAGTCAATCTACTCTTTTATTTGCCGCATGACAAAAGAGGGCGTGCGCCTTAACTCGCGACTGATTCCCATTTGGCACCCTCTTTGAACTGTTGCAATTGTCGTTTCACAAAATAACATTCGCACGCCTGTACACGTTTGTAGCGAGTTCGGGCTGCACGGATTTGCAACCTAAGGATGCCACGGGCGGAACGCAGTCCACTCAGCCGTACTCTAATTGTTTTTGATCACGAGCGAAATTTCAAATCGCAAATGACATTTATTTCTCGGTTTTGAAAAACAGTCTCGGACAAACAATTTTTCCGATAAATCACCAACACCAGGACCACAGATATTGTTCCAATATCCGAAAAATACCGAAAAACAATCTGTTTTGCCCAGCCTTTCAAAACTGACAAGTTGTAACAAATTAACGGCCTCGTTTTATAACACCTACTTACCGTTGTTTTCAGCTGCGAAGCTCAACAAAATTAACGCAGCTCGCTTTGCACAAGGCACGAGGCTCTCCAGAATCAAGTATTCCTGACGACTGTGAATATTTCCGCCCTGAGGCCCAAGTGTGTCAATATTCGCCAACCCGGCGGCTGCGAATTTGTTTCCATCGCTCGCCCCCCCCGTGCCACACCAACTGATCTTCTGGCCGAGAACCGCAGCACACTGTTCAATCCGTGATTGAAGCGCCGAGGCACGTTCATCGAGGGTTTTAGGTGGTGAGGTAAAACCACCAGACATTTCCACACTGATTCCGTCTGCTCGATTAGCGCTGTCTGTGAGTCGTGTAAGTTCGGCTTCAATTTCAGACTTCTGCTCGAGTGTTTTGACACGCACATTGACCCGACCGATTGCCAAATCAGGCACAATGTTGAGTGGTCCGCCACCCGAAATTCGCCCAACATTGAGAGTCACTTCGGAATTGATATTCAATTGATCGATTTGATTCATCAACCGGGATAACGCGACGATCGCATTGCGTCCTTTTTCAAATTCCCGCCCCGAATGTGCCGCTCGCCCCCGAATAACAAATGTGAAATTGCCCGTTCCCTTTCGCCACGACACCAAAGTGCCGTCCGAAAACGCAGGTTCAAATAAGAGCCCCCAATCGCAGTGGGTTGCCCGGCTTTTGATAAATCGTGCGCTTCCCGGTGATCCTAATTCTTCGTCTGGGTTGATGATCACTTCCCATCCAATGTTGCCAGCCAATGGACTTCTTTCCAACGCCCGAAGCGCCGCCAACATCACCACCAAGCCACTCTTGGCATCTGCGACCCCTGGCCCGTTCAAGTTGCCATTTTCAAGCATTTTGCATTCTTGAAATGGATGATCGGCGGAATAGACCGTATCCATGTGGATGCAGAGCATAATCTTAAGAGCAGCATCGTCGTGCTTGGTGAGATGGATTAGCTGCCCTAAGGGTTGTTCAATCGCCTCTCCGCGATCATTGATCTTTTGTTGAGGTTCGATTTCAAGTTCATTTGTTATACCTTCGAGAATCGAAAACTCTTCAACAAGCCGCCGTTTTACATGCTCGAGACCCGCGAGGTTGTAAGTTCCAGAGTTGATATTGCACAACTCTTGCACCAGTTCAAACATCCACTGGTACTGACCGTCAAGCCAATCCAGATGGGGCAACAATGGATAAAATTCGGAGGTGATAACGGGCTCCCTTGTCGGTTATGGAAGAAAAAGACGTCCTTGGATCATCCGCGCTGTTTGACTGCTACAATGGCGAAAACAGATTGCGTCCTAATCGAAACGGCTTGTTATGTTACTAATTCTGACGGTTCTGTTCAGCCTGAGTCTCGGAATTCTCGTATTGCCCGTGTCCGCGTTGGACCAGAATTCTACCGAAGCGAAACCACCACGCCCGAATGTTCTGTTTATTGCGATCGACGACCTGAATGATTGGGTCGGTTGCCTCCAAGGCCATCCCAACGCGACAACGCCCAACATTAATGCGTTAGCAAAACGGGGAACGCTGTTTTCAAATGCCCATTGCCAAGCGCCGCTGTGCAACTCGTCCAGAACCAGCGTGATGACGGGTCTCAGGCCCTCAACGACCGGGATCTATGGACTCGCTCCCTGGTTTCGAAACGTGGACGAATTCAAGGAACTCATCAGTCTCCCACAAGCCTTTTCAAAAGCCGGTTACCGCACGTATTCCGCCGGCAAATTATATCATGGCGGCTACGGGCGAAAAAAGACCGATCGCGAGTTTGATTTGTTGGGCCCAGCCGCCAGCGTCGGAGCCAAACCTGATAAGAAACTTGTGAATACGCCATCAAAACATCCGCTGGTGGATTGGGGACCGTTCCCGCACCGAGATGAGGAGAAAGGCGACTGGTTGGTGACGGACTGGGCCGTTAATCAACTCTCCGCTGAAATTGAAGAACCTTTCTTTTTATCGGTGGGGTTCTTTCTGCCCCACGTTCCGTGCTACGCGACGCAAAAGTGGTTTGATCTTTATCCTCCAAACGAGCTGCAGACGCCGCCGATCAAACTGGATGATCGCGACGATACACCTCGTTTCTCATGGTACCTCCATTGGCAGCTGCCAGAACCTCGGCTGAAGTTTCTAAATGAAAACAACCAGTTCAAAAACCTGACTCGCTCCTACCTGGCATGCACCAGTTTTGTCGATGGGCAGGTAGGTCGCATCTTGTCAGCCTTGGAATCAAGCGGCAAATTGGAAAAAACAATCGTCGTGTTGTGGTCCGATCACGGTTTTCATCTCGGCGAAAAACTGATCACCGGCAAAAATACGCTTTGGGAAAGATCAACTCACGTGCCACTGATTTTTGCGGGTCCTGGAATCGCAGTTGGCGCAAATTGCGAACAACCTGTGGAATTGCTCGACATCTATCCGACACTGGTTGAACTCTGTGGTTTGAGCAAAAACAACAATTTGGAAGGCCGTAGTTTATCCGCCCAACTAAAAGATCCAGCGGCGTCTCGCCAATCGCCAGCCATCACGACTCACAATCAGGGCAATCACAGTGTTCGTAGCAGGCACTGGCGTTACATTGTTTATGCCGACGGATCCCAAGAACTTTACGACACCGTCAACGACCCTCACGAATGGAGCAACCTGGCCGACCAAACTGAGTTCCAGGAAATCATCGCCGAGCATCGAAAATGGTTGCCAAAGCTAAACCGCAAACCGGCTGTCGGCAGCAAACACAGGATATTGACTTATCAAAACGGCCAGGCAGTTTGGCAAGGCAATCCGATCGGTAACGACGATCCGATTCCGGAAATCGATTAGAGCCGGTTTCAAAACCACAGTAGCCGAGTCTGCCCCAGACTCGGAATTACCGCGACTTTACCGCGGAAAGGGGTGTCAGTCCGCCGCGGCGGACTGACCTACTGATTTCTTCCATTTTCCGGAATCGGTGTTTTCGCGTCCAGGTTTACTTGCCAGATCGGTTGCCTGCTGACTTCGCTGGTTACGATGACAGACTTTGAATCTGCCGTAAAACAAATTGCTTCGCCTTGACGCTGGATAGGCAACACAACTGGCTTGGGCTTTTGAGACGTAAGCGTTTCTCGCCACGTCATTTCGTTCTTTCGGGTGTACAGGTGGGCGTTGAGATAGTTACGAATTATTAGTCGTTTCCCATCCTGCGAAAAATCCATGCCAGTGACGTTACGGACAGGGAAGTTTCCAATCCGATTCGCTACGATCGGTTTTTTCGTGTCGGTCAACTGCAGCGGCAGTGAAAATACTCCCGGTCTCGTTCTGCGGTCGTCATCGACATATCTTTTTTCGACCAGCCACAACTTGTTTGACAACTGATCAAATGCGATCGCCTCGCAATTATGTGGCCCATCAGGGTATCGAAACTCCAAAATGATCGGATTGACTTTTTGAACGACGGGTGTTTCCCCAGCGATATCTGGTTCTGGAAAAAGATAAATGAAACAGCTTGTCCGTCGTTCGAGATTATCGCCCACATCCCCAATCACCAGATAACGCTGACCATTGATTACGGCCCCACACATTGCTTCCCAATCCAGGTTATTGACGCCGGAAACCGCAACATTCGCAAGAAGTTGGCCGCTTGTCGAAAGAAGATAGACTGTGCTGGCGTTTGCCGAATCGTTGTGTGTCCAGATCGCGTTCGCACGTGTTGCGCAAATCGCCAGTCCACTACTCTCCAAAATAAGTGGAGAATCAATCCTGCCTAGCTGAACCACCGGAGGAATTGGGGGTGTTGATTTCTTTTCTGCCGATTGGGCAATGAGCGCAGAATACCAGCTGACGCTCAATGCGATCGAGTAAACAAAATATCTGGTTGGGATACGCATCCGTGTGCCCTGCTCAAGCTAACGAACATCCGGTTAGGAATTGATTATGCTTTGACATTCAAGGACTTGCCACTACCGGTTCTTTTTTGAAGAAAAATGCAGTCCTGCGACAAAAATGTTCGCTTCGGCAATCAGCGCAGGGTGCGTTCCAGCCAGCACTAAAATCTCGACACAAAACGAATCCATAAACGTTTCTTCAAATTGCGGCATTTAAGTAATGCCGTTAAACACCCTTAACGCCGTTGATCTCAACGCTAGCGGCGCGTCTATTTCGGCCGGTTAGTCTGGGACAGACTCGACCACTGTTGGGCAGGCTGTCCCAGCCTGTTGCTAGTTTGGGACGGAACTGCTGTTGGTTAACTCGCAGGAACTGAACTGCAAATACCCAGGATCAAGGCTGTTACATCCAACCAGTCATCGTTCGGACGGCGCTGAAGAACGCTATCTTTACCGTAAATCAGCAAAATGATAGGCTGTGTGGCGTCGGAAATCTCTTTGGCTCGGTCCACCGACTCTAAATGATCGAGTATCGCATCTGCGGGTTAAATATTTAAGCCAGGCTGCCCAAACTGCTGGGATTCTGCATCAATTTTGCGCGGCTGGCATGACGGCTACATCACATTTGATTCAACGAAAAGGCAAGAAAAGATGGCTAAGAAATACGTCTATTTTTATGGCGGCGGCAAGAACATGACCGATGGTGATCGCTCAATGCGAGAATTGCTCGGCGGCAAAGGCGCTAACCTTGCAGAAATGTCAAACGCAGGCGTCCCGGTTCCTCCTGGTTTCACCATTTCAACCGAGGCCTGCGGGATCTACGAAAAGACAGGTGCGTACCCAAAAGAGATGATGCAGCAAGTCAAAAAGGAATTGAGCAAACTCGAAAAACTCGAAGGCAAAAAGCTGGGTGACGGCAAAAATCCGTTACTCGTTTCGGTCCGTTCAGGTGCGGCTCAATCAATGCCGGGAATGATGGACACCGTTTTGAATCTTGGAATGAATGACAAATCAGTTTACGGATTCATCAAACAAACCGGAAACGCACGAGCGGGCTGGGATTGCTATCGGCGATTCATCGACATGTTCGGCGACGTCGTGATGGGCCCAAGTTCTGGACTCCATCACGAACATTTTGAGCAAGCACTGCACACGATCAAAAAAAAGTACAAAGCCGCCGAAGACACGGATCTCACCGCAGAACAGCTTGAAGAGCTCGTCGGTCAATACAAAAAGATTTACAAAAAGCACGTTCGTTCCGACTTTCCGCAAGACCCAATGAAGCAACTTGAGCACGCGGTCCATGCCGTCTTCGATTGATGGCAAACGGAGCGAGCGGTCAAATATCGAATCATCAACAAGATCACGGGCTTGCTCGGTACCGCCGTCAACGTTCAAACCATGGTCTTCGGCAATATGGGCAATGACTGTGCGACTGGAGTTGCCTTTACCCGAGACGGCTCGACGGGCGAAGCTAAACCGATGGGTGAATATCTGGTCAACGCTCAAGGCGAAGATGTGGTTGCCGGTATTCGCACCCCTCGGAACCTTGACGAACTTATCAGCGAATCCGATCCGGGACTTGTCAAAGCGGGCAAGCAGTTGTTTAAGACCATGGCTATGCTTGAGAAACACTACAAATATCCGCAAGATGTCGAGTTCACGATCCAGCAGGGCAAGCTGTACATGCTGCAAACGCGACATGCCAAGCGAGTTGGAATAGCTGGCGTTCGGTGGGCAGTCGAAATGGCAACAGGTTTCGATGTAATCACCGGCGCGAAGTTGCCCAAGTTGCTCAATTCCAGGACCGCTTTGCAAACGGTAACCGGGCACGACCTCGAACAATTGCTGTTCCCGATTTTTGATGCCAAAATCGAAGCCCAGAAAAATCCGATTTGTACGGGTCTGCCTGCCGGCCCTGGCGCTGGCGTCGGTGAAATTGTCTTTGATTCGAAGAAAGCAGAGAAAATCAAAAGCAAGCATCCCGAAAAGAAGCTCATCCTGGTTCGACACGAAACCTCGCCGGAAGACGTCGGGGGGATGAGCGCTGCCGAAGGAATCCTCACCAGCACCGGCGGAATGACTTCGCACGCAGCCGTTGTTGCCCGTGGCTGGGGCAAGTGCTGCATCTGCGGAGCGGGCGATCTAAAGATCGACTACGCAAAAAAAATCGTTTCGGTTGGCTCACAAACGTTCAAAGAAGGCGACGTCATTTCACTCAACGGTTCTACCGGAAAAGTCTATGCAGGCACAATTCCTTCCGAGTCATCGCCTGTCGTCGCCGCCTTGGTTGAAGGCAGCAAATCCGCTCAGAAGCACTGGATTTTCAAGTTGTACCAGACGGTTTCTGATTGGTCAGACAAGTTTCGCAAGATCAACGTCCGCACAAATGCCGATTCGCCCAACGATTCGAAGGCGGCGATTGCGTTTGGTGCCGAAGGCATAGGACTCTGCCGAACGGAGCACATGTTTTTTGAAGGTGATCGCATCACGGATGTTCGTCGTTTCATTCTTGCCAATACGGATCAAGAAAGAAATAAAGCGATCAAGAGACTTCTTCCGCATCAACGAAAGGACTTCGAAGGGATCTTCAAAGCGATGGACGGCAAACCGGTTACCGTACGCCTGCTTGATCCTCCGCTGCATGAGTTTTTGCCGCAAACTGAGGCAGACCTGAAAAAGATGTCTGCCGAAATGGATGTCCCACTCAGGAAGATCAAGGAACGAGTGGAGGCACTTCATGAATTCAATCCGATGCTTGGCCATCGCGGTTGCCGCTTGAGTATTACCTTTCCTGTGCTTTGTGAAATGCAAACGCGGGCGATCATCGAGGCGGCTGTAAAGGTCAGCAAAAAAGGGATCAAGGTCATTCCGGAAATCATGATTCCCCTGATCGGAACGAAAGCCGAATTGGACTACCTGGAGAAAATCGTTCGCCGAGTCGCTGACGAGATTCTAAAAAAGGAAAACTCAAAAGTTAAATATCTCGTCGGCACGATGATCGAGATTCCTCGCGCGGCGTTGACCGCCGACAAAGTTGCTGAGTCGGCGGAGTTTTTCAGCTTTGGCACCAACGACTTAACTCAGATGACATTCGGATATAGCCGCGATGACGTCGCTACGTTTTTGCCGGACTACCTGGAAAAGAAAATGCTTGAAGTCGATCCGTTTGCACAGATTGACGAGAGTGGCGTTGGCCAACTTGTTGAATTGGCCGTTAATAATGGCCGCAAAACTCGTCCGGGACTCAAATGCGGCATTTGCGGTGAACACGGTGGCGAGCCCAATTCGGTCAAATTCTGCGTTCGCGCAGGACTTGATTATGTGAGCTGTTCGCCTTACCGAGTTCCAATCGCCCGATTGGCCGCGGCTCAAGCGGCGATCGAAAGTAACGGCAAAAAATAAGCACGGGTGGTCGGGCGGTCCCAGACAGTCGTAAGTCGTGAGTTTTGCAAGTCGGGAGACGACTTTGTTACCTCGTTAGATTAACCGTTGCTCTAAACGCCAAGCCATTGAATAATGGGCTTGGCTTTCTTTTTTTATTGAAATACTAGACACGAAAGAGACGGATGAACGAACAAGTATTGGCACTTGAACAAGAATCGGATCAATTGAAAGTCGAAGGCAAATATCCGGAGGCAATCGCCAAGTTACAGGAAGCTTTAAACATCGATCCGAGTTTCGCTCGCGCTCATTTGGCCCTTTCGGTGCTCTATCACAAAATGGAAGACTACGCAAAATCCTGCGAGCACGCCGAAAAAGCCGTCGAGCTTGAGCCGAACGATCCGTTCAACATGGCGGCGCTGAGCGTGACGTATCAACGCGCTTTTGAAGGAACGCGAGATCCGATCTACATTCAAAAAGCAGAAGAGGCCTTGGCCAGAAGCCACGGACATTGAGGGCGCGTTCAACGTTGGTAGTAGTTCTGGGCTGGATAGGTGGGTGCTTGGTACGTCGGCACCGCTTGAATCGTCCTGATTCGGTTGTTTGAAAATCCTGGCATTGCCCTGTTGTTGGAGCGATTCACGTTTTGTGGTTGCTGATAGTACATGCCATGAACCGGATAGCTCTGTTGATGTCCCTGGCTCGCATTGTTTTCCCGAGGCGGATAAGGATATGCAGATGGCTGCGGTTGGGTCATGTATCCCGCCTGGGCCGCCCCATAATTCTGCGTTCCGTCAGGTTGACCATAATTGTACTCGCCTCGTCCAAACGACACCGTAACCGGCGCCGTGTTTAACGGTTGGCTTGAACTCTGACTCGGATAGCTACTCGGTGGATACGCAGGGATTTCGTAACTCGAACGAGCAGGGGTCGCGTTTCGCGAATAAGGCTTGCCACCCGAACGGTTGGAAACAAGTCCGGCAACATCAACAAATTTTTGTCGGGTTTCGTTATTAATGTCTGTCAAGCGATTAGCCATTCGTTGCACGCCAACGCCATTTTTGACTGTCGTTTCGTTCAGCCGCTGCAGAAAGTTAAGTGATTCCACAAAGTTATGATCTGCGGTGGTGCCGACAATCGGAGTGAGCGTTTTGGCAATCAATCCTGCCGTGGCGTTTTCAACTTTCAAAAATACGTCTAGCTGGCTGGTTGCAGTTGGTTTTCCCGTAGCAGATTTCTGATAGTTGGTATTCAACACCATTACACATTCGCCGCGGAGTTTTCGTTTCAGCACCGGCCCCTCGTAGGTCCCTTCGCCGTAGAAAATATGTTGGTTGTTGGTTCCGTACACCAGTTCAACATTGCTGACCGTACCCACACCATCATTCGTCGAAACGGTAAACGGACCGGTTCGGGTCGTGGTCATTCTGGTGACGCCCATAATCTTCCAAATATTGACAACGACCTCTGGATGGCGGGCCAGGAAGACAAAATAATCGGGATCAATATCGATTATGGTCACCGGTAAACGGCGATAAATACTCGGCTTTTGCAGGACGTCCCGTATCTTGATTTGCGTTTGTTGATTCAATTCCTGAAAAGGAATCGATTGCAAAGCCTGCTGTTTGGCCTGTCGGGAACTGGTTCCGGAAGTCAGTTCTTCCGCAAAACTCCCGTTCCAGACACCGCCAACCATCACGGCGATGACCGAAAATGTAAGCAGACGTCTGCTAACCAAACCATATTTGGGTCGATGACTCATCTAATAAAATTCCGTAACGATAAAATGACCGGGTGCGGATGCGGGAGGCTTCATCCGGCCAGCTCTCGCGCAGACGTATTACGCGACGAGTTACCACTTAGATTGGTTATTCGGTCGTATTCCCTCAAAGTGGTCAATTTTTTTCGGCTGATAACCCATCAAAGCAGCAGCTTCCCGCTGCCCTGTTTCTAAATCTTACGTAGCTTAGAAAACTGCTATCACAGCAGACCTCAATCGAGTAAAAATAGGACACGGAGGTAGTCTCGATCATCCGCTCGATAATCGTTCTGCCCAGTTCGCCTTGATCCGGCAGCAGACGAGGAAACGGACAGTGAGCCATGGTATCGGCCTGTCGAGATGTTTCTGTCGTCCAGAATTGGCCGAAAACATCCGACTTTGAAACATGAAGTAACATTAAACCTCTCGTAATTCTCGATTTTCTAATCCAATATTCCGGAAGACTCGCCGAATAGTTCACTTGGCGAAAACCGACGCGATTAAGAAGGGCAGCATCCGTTGATTCAAAAACCCGATCCAAAACAGTACGTTCAATTCGACAATCCAAAAAGCGGCTGTGGCATGGGCTGCTGGGCCATCGGCTGCGCCGGCATCGTCGTGTTGTTTCTCACGCTATGTGGCGGAGGCTTCTACGGAGTATTTTACAGTAGCCTTCCGCTCAAACTGATCGAAGCGGCTCTCGAGGAAGATGGCGAGATCGAAATCGAAGGCCTCAAGGGTAATCTGGTGTCCGGATTTACAGCTGACGAAGTGAGGTTCAAAGCTGATAACGACCAATGGTCAAACTTGACCGACATCAAATTCAAATATTCAGGCGGAAGTTCGATCTTTGGTTCAGATCGTTTGATCATTGAAGAACTTTCGATCAATGGCGGGACTATTTATGCAGATTGGGATCCTGAAACTAGCGAATTTGATTTCGACTCTGACATCGCATCCGAATTTGACGAACTTGGTGATGAATTCGATGAATTCGGCGATGAAATGCGAGACGAATTTGGGCAGTCACCTGCGATTCGAGAAATCAGAATTGACTTGGTTCGAGTCGCAAACCTCAAAATCGTAAATCCCACGACACAACTTGAAATTACGCTTGACGAAATCAAGTTCGATGGTTTTCAAATGCTCAAGGGTGAACTCGTGAGTATGGGCGAACTATTTATTAAATCCAGCCAAGTGGATTTGGTGTCAGTGCCAAGTGTTGAGTTCGCCGACATGAAAAATTCTCAACGGTTCGAAGGAACGTTACGTGCGCAGGTGGATCATCGACTTACAGAGGATATGCCCTTCGTCGTTGATTTTGCCATCGACGACGAATTAAGGCTGTTATTGAAAGCCAACACCTTTAACGACAAACTTCAGTTTGTGCAAACGCCAGATGACAAAAGCCTTAGCTACAACGAATTTTCTCCCGTCGACTTTATCGATCTCAAAACAGGGCAACTTCAACCTTCGGAAGTCAATTTAAGATTGGAATACGGTGAAAAAACGGGTGAAGGTCCCATCAATGTAAACAGTGACGGTTCATTCATGTTTGGAAAAAACCGGTTCACCGATCTTCGGATTGAGGAACCGGGAAAGGGCAGGGATGCTCGGTTGGTTGGAACAGGCACCGTCAATGGAGAAACCGTTCAAGCCAAGATAAGAATCCTGAGTCCTTTCTCACCCATTTTCGATTCCTGGCTTGAAAGCGAGACGTTTGAATCGGCCGAGGAATTGTGGTCGCAAACAGTGTTTGGAAAATCGTTTGACGAGTTAACGGAAGAAGAGCAGTCTGCCGTAAACGCATCACAAATCGTTGAAGAGCCAGACGCTCCCGAAATGCCGGAGATGCCTGAAGTGCCGGCCTTGCCCGAGGTCTCAGCGCCGTCGAATGATGAGGAGGATCGAGAGGCACCTGAACCTGCGGAAGGCGATTCGGAGAAATCCGCTGACGAACAAGCCGAATCGGACGAGATTAACGGAAACCAGGCGGCATGAGTATTCGTTGTCGAAAGCGCCCGGCGTTCACTGCGCGTACACAGGATGGATCGCCAATCCAGTCTACATCATCGGTTATCTTCGCTGACGCAACTCGACGATGCGTTCGGCCGTAACGTGGTCAAGATTGAGTGCCTGATGGTATCCGCGTTGACCCACAACACCGACTTTTGATTTCAAATAGCGGTGCAAGTTCAATCCGGGAGCGCCGGTAATATGATGAGTTATTTTTCCCTTTTCGTCTTGCAATACGTAAGTCGATGGGCTCGAACCGCTGTCCCGTACGAGTTCGTTTAACCAGCCGTAGGCATCATAAGTTGCGCCGAATTCGACCTCCGTATCAACTCCGGTTCCGACTGGGCCTTTTAAGCTGACATTGTTTCCCGTGTTTGCCATGGGGTCGTCATTGTAGTTCGAACGATATTTGGACCGAATGCTCTGGCAACGACGAATTTTTTCCAGCAACCGATTTCCGTGCTGAGTTACGGTCGGATCGGTCGACGTTTCGATGGCGGCTTCCGTTTGCAGCAAAAGATCATCCAGCCTCCAACTCGACGGTTGTTTCAACATTTCATTCGTGAGGGCCATTTCAAGTTGGTTCATTCGAATCGAATTGGAATGGACGACGTTTAGATCGATGGCGGCGGTGTTTCCGAATTCGCTGTTGGCAGGAAGCCGAATGGCATCTGCCTCCATCGGTGCGGGCTGCATTGTGGCGTTGTATTCCATGTTGGCGCTCGCCACTCGAGCTGCTGACGAGTGTTGATCTTGACCAAAACCGGATCGCGAATCCGCGAATTGGTTGATTGTGGATGGTGCTCCAAGTGAAGGTATTGCTGGGGCCGTAAATTGATTCGGCGGTTGGTTAGAAATGTGTTTTCCAATCCCTGAATTTCGATTGTTTTTTCGACTTACCGGACGCCAACCGCTGTTGATCGACTTGGCGCTGGTATCGGGCATTGAATCGTGTTGAACATTGGTCTGCAAAATTGCAGGTTGCACGTTTACATCCTCAATCGGAGTTGCCAAAATCGGCGGAGCGGCGTTAGCGGGCGTAAGAGTCGTTTGAGTTTGTGGGATGATCGTTGGTGCAGGGGACTCAGCAATTCTGGCTGGATTGGACATCAAGATCTGTGTGCCAGCTGGATTGACCGTTGCCGACGGCGAATCAAGCAAATCACTTTGTTGCGTGAACGACTGCGGCTGAGACAACGAAGGTAGCCTTGTCGAGTCATCGGGGAGTTGCAAATCCGAAATTTGAATCCAGCGAAACTCTCCTGCGGGTGGGGAGATTTGGTACCAGATAGTGGAATGCCCTTCCGGGTTGGGCCAACTGACTTCGCCCAGGATTTCAACCAGTTCGTTTTCTCTGAGCTTTACTTGCCAAAGTGGGTTTTCAACGACACCCAAACGAGTTCCAACCCAGGTTTGCGCCGACCCGGCAACGACTCGACCAACATTATCTTCAACGAACTCGATCGACGACTCGGGAATCAGGCTGAAACTTCCTGCAGGGGGTCGAATCGCACACCATCCACCTGGATCGTGACGATGAACTTCAAGCACTGTGCCGGCCGATAGTTTGTCTGTGGCATAGTGAACCGTTCCTGGTCCGCTTCTTACGGGAGCATCATCGCGCAGCACCAATGCCTCGTAAGGGAATTGCAATTCATCCCCAACCAATTCCTGAGCAGCGAAAACTTCGTGTGCCGTCAGACACGTAAAAAGTACCGCAATGAATAGTCGCTTCATAGAATCATCCTTGATTCTGGAGCACCGAGCGGAGCCAAGGCCGCGTCATCGGCGCGCATGATGGTTAACCGAGAGAATACTTACCGAAATTGAGATACTGCCTCAATACGAACAGGCAAGTCAGCCTTAGAACGTTGGGAATAAGAGGAAATGAATGCTGTCAGCCATTTGCTGTCAGTTGCACCAATCCAATCCCAGTTTGACCTCGTTTCCCAGCGACCGTGAAATCCGGCTCTAAAATTTGTGCCCTTGCTGGGGGCCGTTATCGGTCAGCGTCAGAATTTCGGGGCCTTCCTCGGTCATTAACACGGTGTGTTCGAATTGTGCTGACAAGCGAAGATCCTGTGTCCGAACCGTCCAACCGTCTCGACGATCACAATTGGTCTTGGCTGTTCCGCCGTTGACCATCGGCTCGATGGTAAAACACATTCCGGGATGAAGTCGTTCTTGTTGCGACTGTCGAGTGGGAACGTGTGGAACGTTAGGCCGTTGATGAAATTTGGTGCCAATTCCATGGCCAACGTACTTATCGACAACGCCAAAATCATAGTTTTGAGAGACATGATGAACGATCGTTTGTCCGACGATCGAAATCGGACAGCCTGGAGTGATCGCATCGATCGCCAAATATAAACAATCAAACGCGCACTGGACGAGATCAATCGCCTCTCCACTCATTTCCTCTCGGTCGCCCAGCATAAAGGTCTCAGACTGATCACCATGCCAGCCATCGACGATTGTCGTTACGTCAAGATTCACGATATCGCCAGGTTGAAGTTCATACGAATCCGGGATCCCGTGACAAATAACTTCGTTAACACTGATGCAACAGCTCTTTGGAAACGGGTACTTCTCGCCCGGATATCCCAGGCAGGCCGGAGTGTGACCATGATCGAGCGTGTACTCATGAAGCAAGCGATCAAGTTCTTCTGTTTTCACACCCGCACGCACGTGGGGCCGGATGAAATCCATCAACTGGGCGTTGAAACGTCCAGCCTCACGCATCAAATCGCGCTCTTCTTCAATCAGTCGAATTCGTGGTCGGCGTCGAATCAATTCCGCATCGTCCAAAAAAACTACAAACTTGTATTTCGAAAAAAGTGGCCGTCTGCGCCAATTTCACCCGACGTGAAGACCTGCCTGTGAAGCCCACTCTTTGGGTTGAGCCGAAAGCGCCAGCTTCGGGAAGTCCCGAGGGCTGGCGCCGTCGGCTCAATTTGTGAACTTCTTTGGAATTTGCCGGTGCAAGAGTTTCGCATTCTCACTAATTAAAAAGTCTACCAAACCGACTCTGCAAAACCTACCTCATAAGTCTCAACAACCCCAATTGATCTCAAAAATCTCCCGACTTCGATGTATTTGACATGAAGACCGAATGAGGCAATCTGCGCAGTTTTGATCATGACACCTGGCCAGAAAGTGCTGAATCCCCGTCAACTTGCACCGTGCACGTGAACCATTCATCCTCGGGTGCGGTCATGCCGAAGGATGGGTCTTTTGGTAAGATGTTCGGTTTGCCGTAACGACTTCTTTGGAAATCTTCGATCAAAAATTGTCGGCGATCCGACGCAAAGGAATATTAACTGTGCCGAAGTATAACCCTGCCGAGATTGAGCCGAGATGGCAACGTTTTTGGGCAGACAACAAAACGTTCAAAACACCGGAGGAAGCAACCGGGGAAAAGCTTTACGTGCTAGACATGTTCCCCTATCCCAGTGGCGATGGCCTGCATGTCGGTCACCCGGAAGGCTATACTGCGACTGATATCGTCACCCGTCAGGCTCGCATGGAGGGCAAATCCGTTCTTCACCCGATCGGCTTTGACGCGTTTGGACTTCCCGCAGAAGAACACGCCATCAAAACGAACACGCCCCCGCGCGTCTCCACCGAACGCAACATCAAGAACTTCGTGCGGCAACTCAAAATGCTCGGCTTCAGTTACGACTGGGACCGCGAGGTTTCAACAACCGATGTTGCCTATTTCAAATGGACGCAATGGATTTTTCTTGTTCTCTACGACACCTGGTTTGATCACGAACAACAAAAAGGTCGTCCCATCGCCGAGCTTCCGATTCCGGAGGACGTAAAAGCGGAAGGCGAAACAGCCATTCGCAAGTACCAGGACGAATTCAGACTCGCGTATCAATCCGACGCGCTGGTTAATTGGTGCCCCGCACTTGGAACCGTACTTGCCAACGAAGAGGTCAGTGACGGCCTCAGCGAAATTGGTGGGCATCCGGTACAGCGAATGCCTCTGCGGCAATGGATGCTGCGAATTACGTCTTACGCAGATCGGCTGGAAAAAGACCTCGACGATCTCGACTGGTCCGATGGGATCAAGAAACTGCAACGGGATTGGATCGGTCGCAGCACGGGCGCAGAAGTTGACTTCTTTGTGGGATCCGAAGATGACATGAGTGACTGGAAAGCCGTTCGAGGTCAGACTGGATTTCCCAGAAAGCCATCGAGCGAAGTGCTCCGGATTTACACGACCCGACCCGACACACTGTTTGGTGCAACCTACATGGTCATCTCGCCTGAGCATGAACTGGTCCAATCGCTGACAACGACAGATCGAAAAGCCGCTACCGACGCGTACTGTGAAGCCGCCGCGATAAAAAGTGATCGTGATCGGCAAGACGAGAAACGGAAGAAGACCGGTGTGTTTACCGGTAGTTTTGCAATCAATCCAATCAATGGAAAGCAAATTCCGATCTGGATTGCCGATTACGTGCTCGCCAGTTATGGAACTGGAGCCATCATGGCTGTTCCTGCCCACGACGCGCGCGATTTCGAGTTCGCAAAAATGTATCAGCTCGAAATCACGCCTGTAATCAAGCCACTAGCCAAAGCGGACGTTGACGTCGAGGCGGTGCTGGCCGGGAAAAAATGTTTCCTCGGCAGCGGAACCGGAATCAACTCGAACCAATATGACGGTCTTGAAACACAAGAATTCAAAACCAGGATCACTGCAGATCTTGAACAAAGTGGTGTCGGTCGCGCAGCGGTCAACTACAAACTGCGAGATTGGCTGTTCAGTCGACAACGTTTTTGGGGTGAGCCGTTTCCGATCCTGCATGAGATTGACGACCACGGAATCAAGACTGGAATGATGCGAGCGGTCGATGTTACAGAACTTCCCATCGACCTCCCGGATATCGAAGACTTCAAGCCGCATGGGCGGCCGGAACCGCCGCTTGAAAAAGCGGATGACGATTGGCTCTATCCGATTATCGATGGCGTCAAATACAAACGCGAAACCAATACCATGCCCCAATGGGCTGGCTCCTGCTGGTACTACCTTCGTTTTATCGATCCGCACAACGACCAGGCTTTTGTCGATCCGGAGCTTGAGAAGCAGTGGATGCCCGTCGACCTGTACATCGGCGGTGCCGAACATGCCGTGTTGCACCTGTTGTACGCCCGCTTCTGGCACAAAGTGCTGTATGATCGCGGCTACCTGCACACCACCGAACCGTTTCAGAAACTGGTCAATCAAGGCATGATTCTGGGCGATGTCGAGTTTACTGGCTATCGAAATACAGATGAAAAGTGGGTTTCGGCTGACCAGGTCAGCGAAGACGAAAACAAAAAATTTGTGCTGGCGATCGACAATTCACCCGTGCAGCTGGTCAAACTTGATCCAGAACAAGCGGCAAAACAAGATGACGGGTTCGTGCTGAAGTCGGACCCTACGATTCGAATCGATAGTCGCGCTTACAAAATGTCCAAAAGCCGGGGCAATGTTGTGAACCCGGATGAAATTGTCGCCGACTACGGTGCTGATTCACTTCGGCTCTACGAGATGTTCATGGGGCCGCTGGAGCAAGCCAAGCCATGGAGCATGGCAGGTGTCAACGGAGTACGGAACTTCCTTGATCGTGTCTGGCGAATGGTCGTCGACGAGAAAAACGAAGACTTCGTGGTCAACCCAGCCATTACTGACGACGAACCCTCAGATGCACAGCTGCGGATGTTGCATAAGACGATCAAGGCCGTGACCGACGATATTCACTCACTTGACTTTAATACCGCCATTGCCCGGATGATGGAATTCGTTAACTACTTTACGAAAGAAGCGACGCGCCCACGCGAGCTGATGAGTCAGTTTATGCTGCTGCTCTCCCCGTTCGCGCCGCATATCGCCGAAGAGATTTGGAAACTCTTGGGGGGAACCGATACGCTTGCCCATGAATCGTGGCCGAAATATGACGAAGCGCTCACCGTCGACTCAAACGTTGAGATTCCAATTCAAATTCTCGGCAAAGTTCGATCGAAAATCATGGTTCCACGTGGCCTCTCCAAAGATGATCTGGAAGCGGCAGCCATGGCAAACGAGAAAATCGTGCAACAGCTCGTCGGCAAACAAGTCAGTAAGGTGATTGTGGTTCCAGATCGGCTGGTGAATATCGTTGCCAATTAGCTGTGATGAATTCCATGCACGACGCCAAATGGAGATCGAGACTGCGCCGTCAATTGCTCAAATGGTTCGACGACCACCAACGAGACTTACCCTGGCGAGCGAATAAATCAGCATATCGCATCTGGGTCAGCGAAATCATGTTGCAACAAACGCAAGTTGCAACTGTTGTCGAATTCTACAAACGGTTTCTGAAGCAGTTTCCCGACGTCAAGGCTCTGGCTGCCGCCGATCAAGAGGATGTCCTCAAACTCTGGGAGGGATTGGGATATTATCGCCGAGCCCGTCAAATGTATGCCGCGGCTCAATTGATCGTTGACGAACATGGCGGAAACTTTCCATCCGATTATGAATCGGTACTAGCCCTGCCTGGAATTGGGCGATATACGGCGGGCGCGATTCTTTCAATCTCCCAAGAGCAAAAATTACCTATCCTGGAAGGTAACACGATTCGTCTGTTCGCGCGGTTGCTGGCGATGAAAGGCAATCCGCGAACAACGGCTAACCAGAAAGTACTTTGGGAGTTTTCAACTTCTCTATTGCCCGACAGGCGCTGCGGTGACTTGAATCAAGCCCTGATGGAATTGGGTAGCGAAATCTGCCAGCCGAAATCGCCCAAGTGCAAAAGATGCCCACTGCAACGGCTTTGCCCAACGTTCCTCCAAGGATTACAAACCGAAATACCGGTACCGGCAAAGAAAATGAACTATGAAGATATCAACGAGGCCGTGGTGATTGTTTGCCGCCGCGCAAAATATCTCGTAAGACTGTGCGGTGAAGGCGAACGCTGGACTGGCCTTTGGGATTTCCCCCGTTTCAAAACGCAGACTCAGAACAAAGAATCTTCACTGGAAATCGAGCTCAACAAACTCACCGGACTTTCGACGAAACTGCGAAATACCAACGAAACAATCAAGCATGCGGTAACTCGATTTCGAATCACCCTCGATTGTTTCGTGGCCGATGAAATCTGCGGCAGCATAAAACGGACCCGTCAAGCAGAAATGAAATGGCGGTCAGCAAAAGAACTGAACCAATTGCCGATGAGTGTGACCGGAAGAGAGATCGCAAACAGACTGTCGAAGCTGCAAGCCAACCCTTAGTTGGGGAATCGCTATACCGTTTGTATCAGCCAGTTGAAATGGCATGTGGGCCAAGCAGAATTCACTTTTGGCAAATTCTCTGTCATCAACCCATAAAGCAAAATTGTTTAAACGCGTGGGCAACGCCCCCCGCGCGGCTCGATGGGCACGCGGTTAATCGAGAACATGGCGCGTCCACTTAGTCAAACTCGGTTATGGTTTTGCGTTTTCGTACCGGGTACCACTGATTAATCTTTTCCACCAGTTTTGCCACAACTTCAGGATTATCTCTGGCAAGATTAATATTCTCATGCGGGTCGGCCAGCAGATCAAATAACTGGGGTCGCTTTTCTGTACGAGGATGAGTTGATTCATATCTCTTGGTCACCCTTCCGTCATACGTCAGCAGCAGCTTCCACTTTCCCTGGATGCACCAGCGAAAAAGCAATGTCTCTTCGGGGTTATTGATGTCGAGAATATCGTGTCCAAAGGCCTCGCCATAAATCGCTTCTCGCTTAATTGCGTGACCTTCAGCGAGACTCTTATTCAAATCCAGACCGGGAAGATCCGTCGGCATTCGGGCACCCGCAGCGGCGACGATCGTCGGGAAAATATCAATGCTGCTACAGAGTTCTTGTCGGTCCGCAGGTTGATATTTGGATGGCCATGAAAAAAAGATGGGAGTTCTGACTCCGCCTTCGTACGCCGTCTGTTTGGAACGAGGCGCATATCTTCTTGATTGGGGATCCTGAATCCAGCCATTATCACAAACGTACACGATCAATGTGTTATCTCGGAGTTTTTTGGCTTCGATCATGTCGACGATTTGCCCGCAAGTCTCATCAAACCACTCACACATGGCATAATATTTGGCGACACTGTCCGGCAGACCCTTGCCCCGGTAATTCTTGAGAATCCTTTCGGGTGGTGTATGCGGCGAATGTGGTAAAAACGGCGCATACCACAGAAAAAATGGCTTGTCCTGTTCGATTGCCAAATCAACGAAGTCTTCAACTTCTTTGATTCCTTCGCGACCAATTTTGAGTCCAGTGTCGCCGTGGCGTCCGCCTTTTTGCGGATATCCGCGAGTCATTCCATGGGTAAACCCGCCCCTTGAATAATTCCCCTCCCACCATTTGCCACTCTGATGACTCAGATATCCTTGTTCGCCAAGGAGTTTTGGCAAGGTCTCCAGTTTGTCGATCTTCGAAATCAGTGATTCTCTCAAATCCGAGTTTTGCGGATTCAGACCGTCTCCAAAAGGATCATTGCCGGTAACACCATGAACACTGGCGTATCGTCCGGTGATCAGAGTCATTAATGAAGGCCGACAAAGGGCCGTCGGCACGTAGCCTCTCCGAAAAACGACTGATTCGGAGGCGAGCTTGTCGATCCGGGGCGTCTTTACGTGCTCGTGCTTCATAAATCCATAGTCAGTCCAAGCATGATCATCCGAAATGATCAACACAATGTTGGGCTGGTCAGCAGCAGTCAAAAACCCGCTGTTGACGAAAACAAGAATCAAAGCCAGTATTCTCATAGTTTTCTTTCAAACATTTGTTAACAAATCACCGCTTGAGAAGTTGATACAATTTGAAGAATCTTAGTCTTACTCCTACTCTTACTCCTACTCTTACTCTTACTCTTACTCCTACTCGTACTCCTACTCGTACTCCTACTCGTACTCCTACTCGTACTCCTAGTCGTACTCGTAGTCTTTTGAGCTGGCCCGAACAAAAAGACTAAGATTAAGATTACGATTACGACTAAGATTTACTTCGCAGGCCATCCGTCGAAGCCTTGACGAAAGGATTATTCAATCATGAATTTTGCACCGATAGTTATTTTTGTCCTTTCAACGATTGTTGTCACCCACGGAGGTAACCGAAACACTGATGATTCGGTTCGATTTGACGCGAGGTTGTTAACCGTTGACGCCAACGAAGGAATTGACTTGGCTGATATTAACAAGGATGGCAAGCTCGACGTTGTGGCTGGTCGCAATTGGTATCCCGCTCCCGATTTTGCTCCGCGACCCATTCGCCAAATTGCTGACTGGAACGGCTATGTTGAATCCAATGGCGATTTCACTCACGACCTCAATGGTGATGGCTTTCCAGATGTTGTCGCCGGCTCATTTTTGCCAACCGTAGTGCACTGGTATGAGAATCCGGGCAAAGAGGGACTGAACTTGGGACAACTATGGAAACAACACGTGCTCCGTGACACCAAGATCAGCAAAAATGAAGGCAGCTTTCTTCACGATCTGGACGGTGACGGCACACCGGAGTGGGTCACCAACAGTTGGGCCGCGGACACGCCGGTCACAGCGTGGAGTTTTGGTGAGTCGGAAAACGGTCGTCCGACATTGATGCGGCATTTGATTGGAAACGCAGGACAGTTTCACGGAATGGGATTTGGCGACGTTAACAACGATGGACGAGAAGACATTTTATTCGGCAATGGCTGGTATGAACGCCCCCAAGGCGACATTTGGGCCAGACAATGGAAACGTCACGCGGATTGGGAAATGGGTCAAACAAGTCCGATTCTCGTTCGCGATCTCAACGGCGACGGCTTCACCGACATGATTTGGGGCAAAGGACACGACTACGGTTTGTACTGGTGGCAAGGCACCGGCGAAAAAACGGAGAACGGAAAACTCAAATTCATTGAGCACTTAATTGATGATCGCTATTCGCAAGTGCACACGATTCACTTTGCCGATCTCGATGGCGACGGGCTCGACGAGCTAATCGCTGGCAAACGACTGCGGGCCCATAACGGAAATGACCCCGGCGGCAATGAAAAACCTTGCTTGTATTACTACAAATGGAATTCGATCGAATTCGCTTTTGTCAGGCACATCATTGATGAAGGACATATTGGAACCGGGTTACAGATTCGTTCAGCCGATCTTAACGGCGATCAGAAAATCGACATCGCGGTCGCCGGAAAGGACGGCACTTGGCTGTTGTTACAGAAGTGAATCGAACGATGCATTCGCTGGGATTCAACTCCGACTTTACGGCAACTCCAGAGGTTTCAGACTCGCTCCGCCGCTGGCACGCAGTTGAACTTGATAGGTTCGTCCTTCTTCAGCAAGCACGTAATTCGCCTGGCCGTAGCTTGCACGAATGCCAAGTTCTTTTTGTTTCTGCGGGTCGTTGGAAACGCTCCAAAAGTCGCTCCAGATCTGCCGTTCGAATTCGTTCTTGGCATCGTCATTGTAGATTCCAGGGGGCGTCCCCAGGCCAACGGTTTCTTGATCAAGTGACAGCGCACCGGTTGGACCGTCGATTTCGCCATAGATACTTTTAAAAACACATAACGATGCGGAACGCAGAGCATCGGCCCGTTCGACATATTTGTCTTCAAAAGAAACGATCCAGCAGTCCACGAACAGCTTTTCACCGGACAGCGTAAAATCACGTGGAGCACCGACAATGTTGCCGTTGCGGTCAATCTCCGTAAAACGGACCAGCAAGTAGGGCGTATCTTCTTCGTCGAATCCTTTTTCAAGAACCTGGACGTTTGCCATCCGTCGATCAACTTTGATCAGCTTCAGCGAAGTCTCAAGTCTTTCCTTGGCCTTTTTGACATTAGCAAGTTCCTGATTCTGAGTTTCATATTTCACTTGCAGTTCAGCCAGATCGGCAATGGCCTGTTTGGCGTCGCGACTAGGTTTTACATAGTTGTTATATCCAAACCATCCGCCGTAACCGACACCCCCAGCAACAGTCACCATCAGCAACGTTCGCACGACACTATTGACTGTTTTAACGCTGGTCACTACGTCACTCATGTTTTTCCAATCCAAACAAAGTTAAAGAGCTCGCCAGTCTGCATTTTAAATGTTGCATGGCCACCGAGTTTATATTTCGAATCGGCGATTTAGCCAATCAGGATTGGCAAATCTCGTCATTTTACGATGATTCCGCGATCGTCACTTTCGTAAAAGGCCATTCAGAGGGATTCGCTGGACAGCCTCATTTCTTGCCGAGCAGACAAAAAACTCTCCGAAAAATCAACGGCCAACTAGTTCCCTGGTCGCCAGTTTGATATCGTCCGAACGCATCAAGGATTCGCCCACCAATATTGCGTCGACCCCGGCGTTTTCCAGGATCAACACGTCTTGCCGGGTGAAGATTCCGCTTTCGCCGACGAGCAAAATATCAGCCGGAATTCTGGTCCGCATGCGGACGGTATGCTGAAGATCAATCTCGAAGTTGTTCAAATCGCGATTGTTGATCCCGACCAGCGAGGGCTGGCAGGCCAAAACTGCATCGACATTCACCGCATCGTAGAGTTCAACCAGCGGTGTCATACCAAGTTCAATAATTTGTTCATGCAGTTCCTTCATTTGACGGGGCTCAAGGCACTCGGCAATTAACAATACTGCGTCGGCGCCCGCCGCGCGCGCCTCAAGTACCTGATACGGATCAAGAATGAAATCTTTGCGCAAGATCGGAATTCCTACAGCCGCTCGGACTGCTCGCAAGTAATCAAGATGCCCCTGAAAAAAATGCTCATCGGTCAACACACTGATGCAACTGGCTCCTCCCGCCTCGTACGATTTCGCAATTGTCGGAGGATCAAAATCTTCCAGGATCAAACCTTTCGATGGGCTCGCTTTTTTGACTTCGGCAATCAGCGATACGCCCGGTCGTTTCAGCGCGGCCAAGAAATCGAGTGGGGGAGGGGCGTCAGAAGCAGTGCGACGAACTTGCTCAAGCGAAATCCTGTTCCTGGCTTGTTCAATTTCCAGCTTCTTGTGTTTAACAATCTTTTCAAGAATGGAGGTCATAGGGCGTCCTGTCGAGAACTGAAAAAAGAGCGTTTATTTTTTGATTTAGCAAACAAGGCACAAACCAGAAAGACAACAAGAACAACGTCCAACACAACCTCAAATCGCATGAAGGCAAATCCGTAATGATCGGAATCCCAGTAGCTGACCGGGCTAATAAACCTCGTCGTCCACTCAAACGGAAAGAACAGAAGCGGCCCGTCATCGTTATGCGTGAGGATATCGACGAACGAATGCAAAGCACAGGCGGCAAGGAAAAACTGAAACCACCCGCAGAACCGGGGCCAACGCGTTCGAACCAGTCGACTCATCGAAAACAGAATCAGCAAACTGGTTGGCGAGTGAAATAGGTTGTGAAATGCAATCCATCCCGGATCGTTGAAAAACAAACCACTCGGGTCGTACATATGCGGAAACGTATCTTTGGCCGGCCATTGTTTCCAAACCGAAAAATAAACAATCCCGCCCAGGGACATTAAGTAAAGCGGAAGGTCCGGGGCCAGTGATCCAAGTCCCAAGGACCATTTCGGGACCTTGTTTTTCCATGGCCCGATTTTGCCAATCGTAACCGTCATTAACCAATGTGATGGAGTGTTCAACCAAGTTCCTTAAAGGCAGTTAATATCAAATCTGAACTAATATACGGTTGATCCGCATCTAAATCATTCAAAAATTTACGGGAGTAAATCTGTGATTTTACGAATTGCAAGGGTGTTCATCATGACGCGGCTAAAACAGATTCAGGCATTCTCATCGATCAAACATGCTAAAAGCCATTGGAAGTCCCCCAGCCTCGTTTTCCCAAACAGACACCAGGCGTCGACAAAGCGATCAAACAGCGTCTTGGATATGAGTCGCAGGAAATCAGCACTTGATGTCCATCGCTTGTGCCGGTCCAATCTGATCGACGGTATTTTTGTCGAAAGGTAACGGCGTCATGTCCAAGTTTGTTTTGGTCCTCGGAACGCGAAACACAAAGAAACGAAAAGAGTTGGAGTACCTTCTTTCGCGCTATCACGAAATAGAACTCAAAACACTCGATGAGTTCGCACACGCGATTGAGGTCGAGGAAACGGGTTCTACGTTCGAAGAAAACGCCAATTTGAAGGCCTCTCAACAAGCCAGAAATCTCGGCCAGTGGGTGCTCGGCGAGGACAGTGGACTCAGCGTCGCAGCCTTGGATGGAGCTCCGGGAGTTCATTCGGCTCGTTTTTCTGATCCAGATGCAACCGACGAAAAAAACAACGCGTTGCTGCTGGAAAAACTACACGGCTTTCCGATGGAACAGCGAACCGCATGGTACACCTGTCACATGGCTTTGTCCGATCCGGATGGAAACATACGACTCAACTGTGAAGGGCGCTGCTACGGACGCATCTTAACCGAGCAACAAGGTGAAGCAGGATTCGGCTACGACCCATTGTTTGAAATTGTCGAGTACGGCCTGACTTTCGGGCAGCTCGGTGACGCCGTGAAGTCCGTTTTGAGCCATCGAGCACGAGCCAACCGTCTGTTCGTACCAAAACTGCTGATGCTCGTACGTGACCTCGCCACGGCGTAACGGCTTCCGTCAACGGCTGCCGTGGACGGCTTAAACCCATC
Organism: Planctomycetaceae bacterium; assembly: GCA_024638965.1. Classification (GTDB taxonomy): domain Bacteria; phylum Planctomycetota; class Planctomycetia; order Pirellulales; family Pirellulaceae; genus Mariniblastus. The sequence goes on along the minus strand of JAHEJI010000024.1, from coordinate 12,453 downwards.
GGGAGGAACGATCACCCGAGTGCAACGATCGCCGAGTTTTGGTTGGCGAACCACGATAGGACAGCAACCGATCAGATGTTATCAAAGCATTTCGACACTTTCGACTGGTTGCTCGCGGCAAATTCGTCCGATGTCGGTAAGCCATGAAGCCACGGCATTTGCACTGCTCACGTTGGCCGCGACGTGGCGTTGCATGTCCATTGTTCGTTGAATACAAAATGACGCAATTTGACAGCCTGGGTTGACTTCGCCTTGAAATCGTTCCGTCGCCGTTTGAATTTCCTGATCCAGACCATGTTCGCCCGTCTGTTGGCCTCCGCAAAGAAGATGATTCCATTGGCGATAAAACGAAATGGCAAAATCGCCCACCAGGATCAGCCGTTTTCGTTTCTCGGAGGCGTCTTTTCCGGCACCATCGACAAACGTCACAACCGACTTTGCAAATTCGTTCGCTCCCGGATCATGTGTACTCAGCTGCCCGAAGAGGGCCTGTCGAAAATCATAAACGTCCTGCTCCGCGATCATGATCGCCAAATCAACACTGCCTTCACTGGCGATTGCCAACTGATCAATGGGCACCTCCGTTTCAACGATTGAATTTTGCACCAGAATTCGTTTGATCTCTTCCGTGGTTAACGCACCAAACCGAACAACTTGGCTTCGTGAAACGATCGTCGGCAGTTGTCGCTGTTCACTGGTGCCGATCAGAATCAGCACCGACTTTGGTGGCGGTTCTTCAAGAGTTTTCAACAGGCAGTTGGCGCTTTCCTGGTTGAGAAAATCCGCGTCATCGATGATTGCGATTCTTCTCCCACCTCGAAATGGCTTGAGTCCAATATCGTGGCATAGTCCTCTTCGCCGACGATGCTCCCGATCACCAATAAACGTTTCGACGGGAATGAAGTTCTTGTCTTTCGGGCGTGAAACGAGCAGCAAATCCGGGTGAGTTTGAGCTCGAACCTGTTGGCATGCCGGACAACCGCCACAAGGATTCATATCATTCGCACCATTTGCTTCGCAAAGCAGACCCTCCGCAAGCTTCAGCGCAAACGTCCTTTTTCCGACGCCGGGAGGTCCGACGAACAAGTAGGTGCTGGCCAGGCGATTTCTTTCAACGCTGCGACGAAACCGTTCCTGGGCCGACTGATGATTTAAGACTTCATTCCAACTCATATTTCAGAATTCAAAGGGGTTGCGAGCGTGAGCTAGTTCCGACAACGTGCTAATTGGACAGCGCCCTATTCGGTCTCTCACGCGGAAAAACACGATGTTTCACGCAGCGGTGAGCGCCTGGCCGCTCATAGAAAGAAGCGCTGTCCAACTAACCATGCTCATTGAACACAATTGGCGGTCCGCGAAAAACCCCCAGGCTCGATTCTGCTAAAGAAAACGCGACCGAGCGGAGCTCTTTCTGGCCATATATTTCCCGGTTGTCTCGCGAATTTCTTTTTGAATGACGCCGATTTCCCGATTGGCGTCCACGACCTCCACGCTATCTGGGTTGCGTCGGGCTTCAAACAAGAACCCATCTCGAACTCGGTGCATGTACTCGGCACCTCTCGATTCCATTCGATCAAGTGATTGGCCGAGACGCGGCATCGCAACTTCGACGGGCAGATCCAGGATAAAAGTTTTGTCAGGCAGTAGACCTTCGGTTGCAATTCGATTAACGGTCCAAAGCTCGTCCGGATCAAGATCGCCGGCGTGCCCCTGGTAAACCACGGTGGAAAGAATGTACCGATCCAAGACGACGAATTCACCTCTCGCCAACGAAGGCTTCACGATTTGCTGGACCAATTGAGTTCGCGCAGTGGTGAACATCATCATTTCAGTCCGCATATGTATCGGAGTTTCGTGCTTGCCTAGCAGGAGCGCACGAAGCTGCTCGCCCAATTCAGTGCTGCCCGGATCTTTGCAGGTGACAACGGCGCGCCCCAAATCTCGCAACCACTCAACAAATAGATCGAGCTGCGTCGATTTCCCTGCGCCATCGACGCCATCAAAAACAAAAAACATAAATGGTAGGTCTATAAAAAAAGCAAATTGGAAATGCCGCTCAACGATCTACAAAGTGACTTGTGCTAGCCGCAGAGGCCCACTGAAAATTTACGAGCATGGGTATCTTTGCAGATGCGTCCAGAAACTTTCGCGATTTAATTGTCCACCAGTCGTCCTGCAATTGTGAAACAAGCAAGCGACTGGACATGAAACGGGAACGGAATAAGATTCGCGTGAACCATCATAACAACTTGTTCGTAAAGATGGTGACGCAAATATCTGCATGGGATTGCCTTGGTTGAAGGCACATTCGTGCATGCGTGTTGACCCGTTTATTCGTAACAATCGAAACAGTTTAACGCGCGTTCGCGAATTTCTCGCCAATTATTGACGATCGGCCTAAACTCCTCACTTCAGCCATTTTTGCTCGCCGTTAAAACCCGATTTGAATTGCCGGATTCGCATAATAATTTCACGGTTTCGACTTTTCAATTCTTAATATTGATCTATTTTTGAACGTTGCACTACAGAGGCCAGGAGGGCATCCGTTTCGCTGTGCGCAATCAAAATAACTAAACAAGAGACTGACGCCCTTCTGGAGTCTACCAAGATGTCACGTTCCAAATCATTAATTATCGCTTTGGCAGTCGCAGTCACATTGTCTGCGTGTCCTCAAGACGCCCAAGCCGGTCCGCTGATGGACTGGTTTAAAGGAATCAGATGCCGTCGAGAAGCGCGGCAAAACGCTCGCTTGGCCAGCGTCAATCAAAACTGTTCGACCTGCCCCACGCCACCAGTTGTCAACACAAGCTTGCAAGTCCCAAATGTTGCCGGACTTCAGCCCGGACAGTGCATGAAAACTTGTAATCAGGTTTGCTCGCGCACGGTTGTTAATTACGTTCCGTGCACAGCTTATCGAACAGCCTGGAGTCGAGTGCCCGTTACACAATACAAACCGGTGACTAACTCGGATCCTTGCACCGGCTGTACGGTAACTTGCATGCGACCTTGTACGACCTACACTTGGCAGATGAAGCGAGAACCTTATACGACTTATCGACCCGTATATCGTCAAGAAAACTATACCGTTCCGGTTACGACGATCACGAACGACTGCGCTACAGGTGCCTGCAACACTTGCCCTACGCCGACTTACCCAACCTCAACGTGTCCAACATGCCCGACAACGGCACAGATCATTAACCCTGGCGCCGGGCAAAGTGTGATTACGCCTGGAAACAACACCGATCCTCCCGGTACTTACTATACAAATCCCGGCAACGGATCGATTGACACCAACGGCGGATTTCAGGTTCCTGCGGAAACCGTTCCGGCCATTGACTCGTCATTTAATCCTCAGAAATCGCAGCGTCCGGTCATCAACCGATTTGATACCGAAGACACGACCTCGTCAGGGCCGCGTGTGGAAGGACCGTTGGAAACGCGAGCGGAAATCCAAAACGATTCTGGCATTCGATCCGTTTCCAAACCTGCGGTCGATTCATCAGTGAATGAAGGCTGGATGAATTCGGCTCCGCGATACACGCCACCCGAGGATTTGACAGCTCAATCTCCCGTTCGCAAGCGTTGGAGCTACACTCCGGTTCGATTGGCTAGTTACACGACCACTCAGGTCGAATCAGAATCGAGTGGCCCAATCCGAATTACGGGCGAATACCAGCCCCCAGTTCCAGCGAAAAACAGAACAGCCAGCCAACCTCGCAAGGTTAACGCCGGTTGGGAAACCGTCGAATGGTAATTCCACGAAGCAGGTTTTTCCGCGGGCGTCATTTGACGCTCGCTTTTTTTATGCCTCTCTCGTCGAACTTCACCGTCAGAACGCGTTTGGTTTCAGTTTGGCGTCATTTCGTCGGTTTCACCGACGATCAGAGCGCCCCAACCGCCATACGTCCGTGCGACGCGCACGAGTAGAATCGCTCGCAGATTCGGTCCGGTTGCTGCAGACCGCAAGTGTCTTCATCGAATTTCGACAAACTTCCCAATCCCCTTGGCTGCAGTGTAATATTGTCAACCACTACAGGCACCTGCTGGGCGTTTGACACTCGTATCTGCTCAAATTCTCCAAGATCTTTACGCGGAGGCTTTTTTTTAAGAGAATAATGACGATTCGAGCGATTCGAAATTCTTTATCGGGCAATACGGTAAAATTGCCGAAAATTCCTCAAGGAAGAACCTTGGCATCGCCAAGATAGTCCGAGATACAGGTCGTGGCAGACGAGTTTTGTCCGCAGATTCTCAACGCGAATCCACCGGGCAAACCCCGAACAAGCCCCCTTAGATAAAAGGCGAATAGATGTCAGACGTGATTAAGTCGACAAATCCACTTGAGCAAGCGGAACCGTACATTCAGCAGACAGTTGATGTTGATCCGGCAGAAACCCAGGAATGGCTCGACTCGCTTGAGTACATTATCAGCAGCCGTGGTCAGGATCGAGCCAAGTATCTCTTGTCGGTATTGGAAGCGCGTGCGCGCGTTGAAGGCGTCGACCTTCCGATTAAGTCCAACACGCCGTATATCAATACGATCGCTCTCTCGGAACAACCCCAGTATCCTGGTGATCGCGAGATTGAACGCCGAATCAAGAGCATTGTTCGTTGGAATGCTTTTGCGATGGTGGTGAAAGCAAACAAAAACTTCGAAGGGCTCGGCGGTCACATTTCCACATTCGCGTCGTCGGCAACGCTTTACGAGGTTGCCTTCAATCACATATTTCGAGGACGTGGAGAATCAGGTTACGACGGAGACCATATCTACTTTCAAGGCCACAGTTCACCTGGTATGTATTCGCGGGCTTTTATGGAAGGACGCTTCGACGAAGATCACCTGGAAAGATTTCGACGTGAGTTGCAAAAAGATGGCCCGGGACTCGCCTCTTATCCGCATCCATGGCTCATGCCTGATTTCTGGGAAAACCCGACCGTCTCGATGGGGCTGGGTCCGATCAGTGCGATTTATCAAGCGCGGTTTAATGAGTATCTACTCGACCGCGGTATCAAAGATACTACGAACCAACGTGTTTGGGCGTTCCTGGGCGATGGTGAGTGTGACGAACCCGAAACGCTGGGCGCGATTACGCTCGCTGCAAGAGAGAATCTTGATAATCTCAAATTCGTCATCAATTGCAATTTGCAACGTCTCGACGGCCCGGTACGTGGTAACAGCAACATTATTCAGGAGTTGGAAGCAATCTTTCGGGGCGCTGGTTGGAACGTCATCAAAGTGATCTGGGGCAACGACTGGGATCCGCTACTGGAAAGAGACGAACTGGGACTGCTGGTTAAACGCATGGGCGAAGTCGTTGACGGCGAATATCAAAAATACGTTGCGATGCCCGGCGGATACATCCGGGAAAATTTCTTTGGTAAGTACCCAGAGCTGCTGGAGATGGTCAAAAACTATTCCGACGATAGGCTCAGCCGGATGCGGCGGGGCGGACACGATCCCGAAAAGGTTTATGCGGCTTACCGTGCAGCAGAAGAATGCAAAGGAAAACCAAGCGTCATTTTAGCCAAGACGATCAAGGGTTACGGTCTTGGCGAGCAAGGCGAAGGCCGCAATATTGCGCACAACAAAAAGAAAGCAAACGAAGACGAATTGATTCAGTTCCGCAGTCGATTTGGCATTCCCATCTCAGATGAAGATGTTGTCGAAACGCCGTTTTATAGACCGGCTGAGGACAGCGTCGAGATCAAGTACATGAAGGAACGTCGAGCGGCGCTCGGTGGTCCGGTCCCATCGCGTCCAACGAAAAATCCGACCATGGACGTTCCCGAGTTCAAAGACTACAAGAAAATTGTTGACCGGGACAGCGAGCGAAAGCCCATGTCGACGACGATGGGATTCGTTCGCTTGCTCAGCAAGCTTTGCGAAGACAAAAAGATCGGCAAGTACATTGTGCCAATCGTTCCCGACGAATCACGCACGTTTGGCATGGAGGGCATGTTCAAACAAGTCGGCATCTACGCTCACGCCGGACAAAAGTATGAACCTGTCGACACGGACAAGATTGCCTTTTACAAGGAGGCAAAAGACGGTCAGTTGATCGAAGAAGGCATTTCAGAATGCGGGTCGATGGCATCATTCACAGCGGCCGGTACGGCCTATAGTGCTCACGGCGTGAATATGATTCCGTTCTTTATTTACTACTCGATGTTCGGATTTCAACGAATCGGCGACTCCGTCTGGGCCGCTGCTGATATGCGAGCCAAAGGGTTCATGTTGGGTGGAACTGCCGGGCGAACAACGCTCAACGGTGAAGGACTGCAGCACCAGGACGGACATAGTTTGTTGAATGCGATCGCCTTTCCAACCGTACGTTCGTATGATCCGGCATTTCACTACGAAACAGCCGTCATCATTTTTGACGGCCTGGAAAAGCTGTATGCGAAAGATGAAACCGCCATCTATTACATCATGGTTGGCAATGAGAACTATGTTATGCCGGCGATGCCCGAGGGAGTTGAAGAAGGCATTATCAAGGGCATGTACAAATTCCGCAGCAAGGAAGTCAAGGGTGCGAAATTCCGGGTTCAGCTCTTGGGAAGCGGTGCGATCATGAATTGCGTGCTCAAAGCCCAGGAGATTTTGGCTGAACAATACAAAATCGCCAGTGACGTTTGGAGCGTGACCAGCTACACCGAGCTTCGCCGCGAAGCACAGGAATTCCGCCGGTGGAACATGTTGCATCCGACAATGCCATCAAGAAAGAGTTATCTGGAAACGGTGCTCGAAGGCTCCGAAGGACCGTTTATCGCCGCTAGCGATTACGTACGAGCTCACAGTGAACAAGTTGCCCCCTGGTTGCCGAACGATTTTTTGGCGTTGGGTACCGATGGCATGGGACGTAGCGAAACTCGTGAAGCGTTGAGACGCCATTTTGAAGTCGACGCGGAATGTATTACAGTTGCGACGCTCTACAAGCTATTTGAACAGGGCAAACTTAATCCGCAGGATGTTGAACAAGCGATCAAAGATCTGGGTATCGATCCTGACAAAGTCAGTGCGCTTTACGCCTGACATGCCGGACCTCAATTCGATCAAACAACATTGTTTTTATTTGTTCGTTACGAACAGGATTTTGAATCAATCATGGCTGTTGAAATAAAATTACCGGCGCTTGGCGACGGCGTCGATTCGGGTGATGTCCTCGAAGTGCTGGTCAAGGAAGGCGATACCATCGAAAAGGATCAGGGGATCGTTGAACTCGAAACGGACAAAGCGACTGTGATCGTGCCGTCTGATTACGCTGGAGTGGTCACCAAAATTAACTTCGCAGAAGGCGATAACGTGCCGGTTGGAGCAGTCATCTTGACTCTTGAACCGAGCGAGAGCGCCTCTCCGGCAAGTTCTGAAGCGGCAGTTCCGGAAGCGGCAGTGCCTGAACCAACACCTGCCCCCCCCGCATCCGCTTCCCCGCCTGTCCAAGAAGTGCAACCGGGACCCGAGCCAACGACTCCCCCGCCGCCAACGGCGCCGACCACGGCTGCTGCTGAAAAAAGCCAGAGTGAGGTTGCTGCCGGACCGGCGGTGAGAAGATTCGCCCGCGAGGTTGGAATCGATTTGAGAACCGTGACCGGCACGGGAAAACACGGACGCATTCGTCGTGAAGATGTATTGGCCGTCGTTCGTAATGGACACCGTTTTGCTGACTCAAGTTCTACCGGGCAAACCGATGGACACGGTCCTGTGCGCATCGAAAAAATGCCCAAAATCCGCCAGACAATTGCGCGCAAGATGCATGAGTCCTGGTCGACCGTTCCTCGAGTAACGAACTTTGATGATGCAGATATCACCGATTTGGAGGAAATCCGCCAGAGCAGCAAAAAACAATATGAGGCGCAGAACATTAAATTGACTTCCATGCCCTTCGTAATCAAGGCCGTCGCAATGGCGCTCAAAGCCCACCCGTTGATAAACGCTGCAGTCGACGTGGACAACGGACAAGTCATTTACAAGGAATACATTAACATCGGAATTGCGGTCGACACCGATCGAGGACTGGTCGTGCCGAACATGCGTGATGCTGACAAAATCGGCATCCCCGAGATGGCTCGACAACTTGGCGAAATGGCTGAAAACGTTCGCGAAAGCAACTTCTCGATCGACGACCTTCGCGGGGGAACTTTTACCATCAGCAATCTCGGCGCGATCGGCGGAACCTACTCGACACCAATTATTAACGTTCCGGAAACAGCAATTCTGCTCGTCGGGCGGAGTCGCAAACTACCCGTTGTCGTGGAAAACGAGGTCAAGATCCGATTAATGATGCCCCTCAGCCTGTCCTACGATCATCGCTTGATCGATGGCGGCGCTGCGGCAAGATTCTTGAACGAAGTGATTGGATATCTAGAAGCGCCCAGCCGATTATTGCTGGCGTTATAGAATCAGATTCCGCTGAATCGTCGTGGAGCATCTCTCTTAGGATTAAGTGAAGAACGACTTCTTGACCCGCGTCGTTTGTTTTGAACAGTCGAGAAATGCGGCAAGAACGAACGCAACAAAAAGAGCCGGCTGGTTTCAGTCGGCTCTTTTCTCGATGGCTAAGAAAACAAATCTACCTTGCCCACTCAAAACCGAATGTGAATCCGGCTGCGATAAAGTCGGTTTCAAGGATTCCGAAATCATCCCCGGTTCCAAAAACTGAGTTGGGATTGATATTGGTCGTCAGATTGTTGGTCCGGGTTACGCCGGTCCAAATATAATCCAGTTGAAACGAAGTTCTAAAAGCGATATCGCGGCTAATGCTGTAGGCAAGTTCGATCTGCCCGTCGAAGGCCGGCATAAAGGATTGAGAAGTGAAGTACTGTTCCGAGGTTCCAACGGCACCTCCAATCGTCGGAAAGTCGGCTGTATGCAGTCGCTGTTGGTTATAGGCTGCGACCAATGCTATATCGCACGTATAGCGGAAGCGGCCTCGTCGAGCATTATAACGACCCCCGCACTGAAAACCTGGAGCACTGTTGGTCGCGTTTTGCGTGAATCGGTTCGAAGAGAGTGCACCATTGATCGTTCGAGTCGTGTCTTCCAGCGTGTTATCGGAAAGGCTGTAGTAATGCAGGCCAAGATAAGGTTCAAAATAATCACCGTTTGATAACGCCTGACGAAAAACTCTGTTGATTTCCAATTGGCTGAAATCAGTGTTAACCAACAGCGGAGTTGCGATCAAACTGCTGGTACCAAAGGCAAAATCAGCACCGGCAGCCTTTTGGTAAACGATATCCCAGCCACGATCGGCTTCGCTCATCCAACCACCTTCGAAGCGGTTACCCCATATCCAATTACTTCCAAGTGAAACTTGGGTGGTGTCTGTGGTTCCAATATTTCCGGCTCGAGAGATGCTGGTATAACCTCTCTCATATGCAAAAAAGAAACCCGTGTTCGGAGCTAGTTCTTTGTTGTTGGAAAACTCCACCGGCGCGAACATCTGTGCGTCGTAATCAAAGATGCCCGGCTGGGCAAACGGACGAGTCGCTCCGGTTTCCTCGATCTCTTGGTGTCTAAACCGCGGACCCGGAATTTCGAGCTGTCCCATAACGACTTCCCCAGTGAACAAACTGGAGGTCAACGCAAATATCAGCAACAATTTTTTCAAAGCCATCGTTCATTTCCTGCGATTGCAGTTGCAAATCAGCCCTGTCAGAACTATCCGAAGGAAGCTGTTCGATGGATTTATCGGGTGTCAGGTTTGTGTGGGTTGAATAAGAAAGTCAAAATTTGACGAACATATCGGTATTTCGTGTCTACTGGGCCAACTTTGCCAGCAAAAGCTCTTCCCAAACTGCCTGCATGAGCCCTAAACCCCTGCTTTTTCTAATCGTTGCATTGCCCACATGTGCTGATTAACATGATGACATCGAACTTTTCGATTATTACCATTATTGATTCTGTTGGAACAACATTGGGAGATGCCGATGAATAGACTTTGTACCCGGACGTTGCTGGTGGTAGCAGCCACGATGATGGCAATGCCAGTTTTTCACGCGCCAACGGTCGCCGTTGCGGACGACTTTATCAGACTCGACGTAAGTGGCGTTCCGCAGGGATTCCGAAAATTTTTTACCGGAGCTCAAGACTTCTGGAACGGTCACATTAACGGCTACGGTGACCATCTCCCTCGATTGTTTAGACAAAGCTTGCTTCCTAACGTGACGCTGCAAGCTTTCTTGGTACCACAAGATGGCCCAGGCGGTATCTTGGGTTCAGCCGCCCCCGATGTGGTTGCCACCTACTCCCAAGACAATGGACCGTTTGGTGAGGAAGAAAATTATGCGGTTTCTCAGCACGGGATGATGAACTTCGACCTCGCCGACTTCCAAAGCGGCCAATTTACGGCACAACAATTGGGTGACATCGTCATTCACGAAATGGCGCATGCTTTGGGATTCGGCGCTTTGTGGCAGCAAAACGATTTGATTGGCGCTGACGGAAACTATAACGACGGCTTTGCATTGGAAGCCTATCGTCGCGAAACGGGAGATCTTTTGGCTGCTTCGGTGCCAGTTGAAATGGAAGGCGGCGCCGGTACGGCTGGCGCGCACTGGGAAGATGGGATGTTCGACACCGATGGCGACGGGTTCCCCGACTTTGTACCTGGTAACTTGTTCAATCAAACAGAAACGAGGTTTCTGGCGGACTACATGATTGGCTCGATCAACACGGTCACATCTGAAGGGCAAATTGTAATTCCAGACAAATTTCTTACCAATACGACTTTGTGGAGCATGAGGGACGTCGGATTTGGAATTGTAGGAATCGACAACGTCGAATTCGGCGGCGGAGTTATTAAATGGAGTAACGGTCAGCCTCCGATCTTCTTCTTCAGAGTTCCAGAGCCAAGCTCGGCGGTAGTGTTGATCGGTATTGGGCTACTAGGCCTGGCACGCAGGAAACGATCCTGACCGACGTTACTAACAACGGATAACGAAAGCCGACCGTGGCGCACGGTTGGCTTTTTTTAATGTCTTGGTACCGCCTGTATTCAGCGTTTAGCCACATGACCACGGCCATTAATGCAATGCCATCGAAAACTGGTCTCTCAGGCAGTCCAGGCTTCGCGGACCTTCGGTACCATCAACAACGACGGTCACTCTGACTTCACTGGTATTAATCATGTCAACATTAATCTGAGCATCCGCAAGCGCGCGAAACATTCCCAGGGCGACCGCCGTATGACTCCGTAGTCCGATTCCCGAAACTGCCAGCTTTGCAATCATCTCCTTGTGCTCGACCCCAGAGCATCCGAAGTCATCACTGATCCGCTTGGCAACTTCGACGCTTTGATCGAACTGTTCTCGCTGAACCGTGAAACTAATATCGGCAAAATCCTCGCTGGCATAGCTTTGCACAATCATGTCGACGAAAATCCCGTCCTTTGCTACTCGCTCAAACAGCCCCGCCGCGATTCCAGGTTGATTAGGCACACCCGATACTGTGACTCGCGATTGCGACTGATCGAGAGAGATATCGTCAATCATTAACGACTCCATCCCGACTTCCTGTAATCGGGAGACAACGTCAATAATGCTAATCGGCGAATCTCGCCGATGTGGCAGCTCTGAATTCTTGTCAAAAACTGCGTCAATTTTTTCGAGACTGAATTCATGATGAACCGTCCGCAGGGCCGCGAGTGCGTGCTCGCGATCCACCAGCGCTGAGATCTTGATTTCGCTGGTGGTAATCATTTGCATGTTAATCTGAGCGTCCGCGAGTGCGCGGAACATTCGATTGGCAACACCCGCCTGCTCCGCCATGCCGAGTCCAACCACAGAGACTTTTGAAACTTCTGTCCCGCAAGTAACTTGTTCGCCTCCCAGTTCCTCGACAATCCGTTTTGTTGATTCGTAGGTCTGCTCAAACTCGGCGCGTGGGACCGTAAAAGAAATGTCGGCCTGACCATCGTCGCCAACGTTTTGGACGATCATGTCGATCGTGTTTTTCATCGCGGCGATGGGTGCGAAGATTTTGTAAATGGTCCCTGGAATGTCGGGCACGCGAATAATTGAAATGCGAGCTTCGTCTCTGGTCAGCGCGGCACCACTGACAGGCAAAGTCTCGGTCGCCGACTTTTCCACGATGAGAGAACCGGGATTATCGCTGAGGCTGGACCGAACATGAATGGGCACATCAAACTTCTTGCCAAATTCAATGGAACGGCTGTGCATGACACCAGCTCCCAGACTCGCCAGTTCGAGCATCTCGTCATAGCAGACCCGCTGGATCAGTGCAGCTTCCGGAAGGACGCGAGGATCGGTCGTATAGACTCCGTCCACATCCGTGTAAATCTCACATTGATCGGCTCTCAGAACGGCCGCGAGCGCAACTGCGGTCGTATCGCTGCCACCGCGTCCGAGCGTCGTAATATTGTAATCTTCGTCGATTCCCTGAAACCCGGCGGCAATCACAATGTTACCCTCGTCCAATAATTGTTGCATTCG
>JAHEJI010000276.1 GCA_024638965.1 Planctomycetaceae bacterium | reverse complement strand
GTGTTTACTATCGTCAAACGATCGACCATGTAAGAAAAGTTCTGGCGAATATCGAATCCGTCTATCCCGGCTATGATCCAAAACAAGGCTATGAAATCGCGGGCATGGTCTGGTTCCAGGGCTGGAACGACATGGTCGACAACGGCACTTATCCGCGGCGTGGTGAGGCCGGAGGTTATCAAGCGTACAGCAAAGTGCTTGAACATTTGATTCGTGACTTCCGCAAGGACCTCTCGGCTCCGAACATGCCTTTTGTGATCGGCGTAATGGGCGTCGGTGGGCCGACTGAAAAATACACACAACAACAGCAACGCTACAAAAAGACTCACCAAAACTTCCGCGATGCGATGAGCGCGCCCGCCAGTCTGGAAGAATTTAAAGCCAATGTTGTCGCCGTACTGACCGAGAATTATTGGGACCTGGAACTGGATACGATCCTCGCTCGCGACGACGAAATTAGAAACAAAATTAAGCGACACAAAAAAGAAGAAAATCTCGACGAGTTAGTCAGTGAGATAAAGGGCAACCAGGAACTCACTGAGGAAGATCTACAGGTTTTCACTAAACTTGAAAAGGAAGGAAAGCTCGAACAGGCAATCCTGGAACACTTGCGGTCAAAAGAATTCACAGTGCGCGAGTATCAAATCCTTCAGCTCGGCAAATCAAACGCGGCATACCATTATCTGGGTTGCAGCAAAATCATGGCGCAGATTGGGAAAGCCTTCGCAGAAGCAATGCCTGACGCAGCCGCAAAATGACTGGCTTTTCGGGCGAACCAAACGCAGGGGGCGACCCGGAGCGCGACCAATATGGTTCCCGGTAGGACTCTGCGAGTAACGAATTAAAGTCGAACGCAATCTCTGTTACGTCGTATCAGACTATCGATGGCTTGCTGCGCGGCGGAGCAGCCCGGTTCAAGCTAGAAAGTACTTTTGAATGATCTCCGTGCGGAATCAATATTCTTTGAGAGACTGGTAAATCATTCGAAGAAAATATCTCGCTTGGTTTTCCTGCACCTTGTCGGAATTCGACTGGAGACACGGGCGATCAACCATCGACCGAGGTACGGGAGCGGAGCAGCATCGCTACTATTGACCAGTATTACAATTCCCAAGCAGGTTTTGCAGGCGAGAGTTTCGTCGCGATTTACCCGCTATTGTTTTGCATCGGATTTTGTGTCGGGTCCGTTCTTGAGGCTTGATGTCAGTGAAAACTGGATGCGGAACGCGTGATCGTTTTTGACTTCGAGCACTTCGGCAACCGCGCCTTCAAAGTTGACTCGATCGCCGACTTCCGGGATCTTGCCAGAACGTGTCATCAACACGCCGGCGACTGTATCCACGTCAAGCTCATCTAGGTCGAGCTTGAGGGCCTTTTCAACTTCGATAATTGGCGTGCTCCCCAATATCATGAAACGTCCGGGGCCAACCTTCTGGATACCAGGTTCATCGGTCACATCGAATTCGTCATCGACGGGGCCGATAATTTTTTCCAGAACGTTTTCCAATGTAACAACTCCGATAATCGTACCGTATTCATCAATGACGAACGTCAAAAGTTGATGCGTATTTTGAATTCGTTTCAGCACGCGGCTGATCGGCATGTTCTCGGGGACCTTGACCGGCTCTCGCATGACGGTTCGCAAATCAAAATCGGCATCGTTTGGATCGACGCCCAGCAGGTCTTTCATATGCACCACACCCAGTAAAGAATCGAGCGAATGATCACACAACGGGTATCGAGTGTGTTGCGTTTCTTTGGCAATTTTGAGCAGTTGCGGAAAGGGCTGATTGATATCCAAAATCTGCACTTCGCCGCGCGGCACCATCACTAATCGACAAACGAGATCGTCGAACTCAAAAACGTTGTTAATTAATCGATGCTCGGCGTCAGTCAGGTAGTTGTGGATATGTGCTTCGCGCAGCAGCGCTCGTATTTCTTCTTCAGTATGGGGCGTGTCATGTCCCGTACCGCCCCTCAAACCCAACCAGCCAAGCACGATTTCCGTGACCCAATTCAATACGTACATGAAGGGAAACAACAGGTAATAAAAAAACTTCATTGGCAGAGCACACCAACGCACCATTTGTTCGGGGCGACGTATGGCAAAGATTTTCGGAGCCTGCTCGCCGATTACCAGGTGTAACGAGGTAATGACCGAAAAGGAAATAATGAACGCAATGATATGCAGTGCCGTTTCCGATTCGACGCCCATGAATTCGAACACGGGTCGTATCAGAAATGCGAACGCAGGCTCGCCCACATAGCCGAGTGCCAACGACGCCATCGTAATCCCCAACTGGCAGGCGGAGAGAGCATGGTCCAGCCGCTGCGTCAACCATTTCGCTGTACCGGCAAATGGCTGCCCTTCAGCAATCATATTGTCGATCTGGCTCACCCGAACTTTGACCAAGGCAAATTCGGCGGCAACAAAAAAACCGTTCAGCAAAACCAGAACGAGTGCAATCGTGAGCATGATCAAGGGATTGAGTATTAATTCCCCGGTTGCCTGGTGAGCCGCATCCGTATCACCGGTGGCATCGTCAACCGCCGCGGCTAGAAGAACGCTCATTGGAACGAATACGGCGTCGCTCAAAGCGAGCAAATTTGTCATTGGTATTCCCGTCAGAGAAAAATGGCATCAACTCCAGATGAACAGCCGCATGATTTCATGCAGATTGATGCAGTCTCGAGCCCCTCGATTCGCATCGAAAGCAAGCATCGCCGTCAACAGTTTGAACAGCCATTTGAAATGAATTTCGCGTCGCTCACCATCCGACATTCTCGGTACCGGTGATATACCATGCTTTGGCGCGGTTTTCTATGGGCGTCGTGGGTAGCGCGGCCGATTTAGACGCCCCACGTTTGCCGCCGGATGTTCCTGAATCGGACGATCAGCTATCGCGGTAACAGGTCTTTTAACACCTTCATTTGTCCGGGATGCTGCGACGTTGCTAACCTCGACTCATCTTGTCTGTTATTGAGAAATGGTCAATAGTTAAAGCGATTTGGTGGCAGCAGGCAGTCGTTTTGCCGAGTCATCGTCGGTTTGGTCATTACGGACCTTGAAAATCGAAGACGGAAAATATGCTCGAAGCGATTTTGTATGACCCGGCTAGCGGCAGGATACGACATGGCAAACAAAAAGTAAGCCCGGATAATTGTTTGGATTCGGGGTAGACTAATCCCTTCTTGCAGTAACTTTTGTGTGGTCGAACCATTGCCGCTTTGGATCAATATTGTCGTTTTTAGTGTTGCCGCTGCAGTCGTTTGGATAGCCGGTACCACGCTGGCGATCGCGGCTGAAGAGATTTCCGACCGACGAAAACTGGGCAAAGCCATGATGGGATTTGTCGTGTTGGCGGCCGCCACGGAATTGCCG
>JAHEJI010000023.1:4799-42030 GCA_024638965.1 Planctomycetaceae bacterium | reverse complement strand
ATCGAACCGGCGGCTTCTGAATCGGTTCTAGACGAGCTTGTTTGGACAGCCAGTAACACCATCCCAGATAGAACCAGACCAGCATCTGCACCCACGCGAAGGAAAGCTTGCTGTTCTGGCTGGTGAAACCGTAGTAACGAAGTCGCTGGAACTTAGGCGGCAAGACGTGCTGTAGAATACTCCGCACGAACTCAAGGCCGGGAACCCGTCGCGTCACCCCATACGACGAGCCGGTCGGAGTGAACCGATAGGTGAGGCAGGAAACTGGGGGCTGGCAGCCGTGGTTCTCAACGAGGCCTTAATTGAAGCTGGATTGCAATCCAGTGTTAGCGAGCGAGTTGGAAACCGGCTCGACCGAATCGAGCCGCGAGCCAACAAAAGGAGGCCAAAATTAATTGCGTTATTGAACAAACCTCGGTACATCGCGAAACTGGAACTGACGAATGCCGCTTGACGCAAGTCCTTTCACAACAAACAGCAGTGCCATTCGTGCTTGACACCTTTTCTGTCTCATCCCCCTTTTCTGTCCCCGGGCGTCGCAGCTGGCGTTCATCGGGCGTGTTGCCGTGGCCGCGGACTTGCGGTTGCGTCCGTTGGCCGGGAACAACCACTTCGGGTTGCGATGCGTGGACCAGTATTCCCGGAGGACCTGCAGGGTGTTTTGGGGGAGCGGGAGAAAGCGGTCTTTGGCTCCTTTGCCGCGATGGATGTGGACCATCATGCGTTGGGAATCAATGTCACCGATCTGCAGGTTCAAGCCTTCTTCCAGCCGCAGGGCCAGCGAGTAGAGCGTCAACAAGAAAGCCCCGTTGTGATGCTGTTGGACGGCCCCGAGCAGTTGTTGAACTTCTCCCGGCGTCAACACATCGGGGAGTGTCTTCTGTTTGGGAACCCGGAGCTTCTTCAGGATCTCCCACTCGCGTGGGCAGGTGTGCTTGAAAAAGAACTTCAGTCCGCTGTAAGTGACTTTGAGCGAACCAGGCGCGAAATCGCGCTCGTTAATCAAGTGCAGCAAGTAGTCGGCCACCTGTTGTTCGGCGAGCTGATCAGGGGGCAAGTTGTAAAAGCAGGCCAGCTTGCGAACCTCGCGGAGATAACCTTTCTCGGTGCGAATCTTCATTCCCTGCAGCTGCAGGTCCTCCCGCATGCGTTTCCGAAGCGAAGATTCCTTGCGCGGTGAAGAATTGTTGTCAGACGAGTTTGAACGGTTAGAATGGAAGCCAGTCATCGTAACTCCTTGTTGAGGTGTTGAAAAAAAATCAACGGGAGTCGATGACTTCAAAAAACATTAGCATACACTCCGCCGCGCAGCGGCTCACTTGTACAAACGGATGAACGCGAGCCGGAATAGGACGGGTTGGCTCGCTTCGCTCGGCAACGTCTACTCCCGGCCGCGTTATCCGAAACGTCATCCCGCCGAGTTTACCGATTCCCGTCCACTGTGGCCGACGAAGGGGAAGCAATGCAAAAAACATTTGTCCACGGCGTTGGTGGTGTCCTCAGCGCCGATATTGCGGTGCCTGATCATGAGCGTGAACTCGATTTCTACTCTACAATCCTCACGACGGGTGACACCCCACTCTGGCGTGATGATCTGACGAACAACCTGGGCACACCGGTAATCGGCCTCGGGGTTCGTACTCCCGAATACAACACGTTGCCGTTGCAGTGGATGCCCCACTTTCAGGTCGCTGATGTTGCCGCCAGCGCTGCATGTGCGATTGAGATGGGAGGCAAAGAACTTTGGCATTCGAAATCTGATGATGGCCAAAGCCAATGGGCTGTTCTTGCCGACCAAGTTGGGGCCGCCTTCGGCGTTATTCCAGTCGTACCTAGCGAATCAGGCTCCACAGGGCATAACGAACGCCTCGGCTGCATCTCCTGGCTATCGTTGACCGTTCCAGACGCTATGTCGAGTCGGGACTTTTATCGACATGTTATCGGATGGAACGCCAAATCCGTTGAGACGGAGGATGGCGAAGGGCATTTCGCACGCTTTGAGATGCAGAGAGACAATCAAATTGCCGCAGCAGAAATCTGTCAGTATCGCAGTGAACATCAGGGTATCCCTTCGGTTTGGCTGATTCACATACCCGTCGACGACCTTGTTGAAAGTCTTCGACGCGTTAGCGAGGGCGGTGGTGAAGTCATTAAGGAATACGCCCAGGCAAAATACGCCGTTGTCCGCGATCCAGTCGGCGTCTACCTGGCACTACGCGCGGGCTAGTGACGGACAGCGGCATAACAAATGAGAATTTGACTTCGCGGCGATTGAAGATAGGTGGTTGAAGTGGGTTTGATTGTTGAGGCATGAAACGGGGACAGGTCCAGTTATTGACAACCTATCTGCCCTCTGTCGTCCAGTTCGGTTTCGCGTTGTCATGCACGCGCACCTGGAGTGGCTGGCCTCTTATGAGGTTGCTCTTCGTAGCCTGACAGGTTTTAGCGAGATGCTGCCGGTTGCTACGCCGATCCAGCATCGCAGGCTTCTTCCCCTCGGATCGTTACCTCCCCGCGGTTGCCCTCGCCTCGTGTCGATTTCACCCGTCTAATCGTCTTTGTCAACGTCTTCTTTAGCTCGCAACTGAAACCCGACCATGTGGAAGCCGGTGTCATCGTTGGTCATAAACATGCCTGATGGATTGAAGTACCTTTCAATCGTTTCGAACTCGGGCAAGGGATTGTTCTCCATTGCTTGCCGAATCCGTTGCACGTAATCGTTATCCGGCGCAAGATCAAAATACTGCCCGGTGTTTTCCAGACGAGCTGCGTCCAGCATCGCACGCATCGTTTCTTTGGGTTGGGAGTAAATGATTACCGATGGCATATCAGTACCCATCAGCTTGGTCATCTCCCGTGCAGTTTCCTTGAATCTGGGTTCTTCGGACAACGGTTTTTTGTCGCCACGATACGTATCGATCATGAGCTCAAAACAGTCAGGGCTGCCAGAAAGCAGCAAATAGTTGTCAATAAATCCCCAACATAGTTGCGGTGTATTTACGTCAAACGTCACGTCAATATTATCCTGTCCGCGACTTTCACGGCGCTCTCGCTGGCGATCAGTATTGCGACCTTCTATTTCCGCGATCGATTCGTCCGAGACAGTCCAGTAACTTTGCCCTTTGTAATCTCGTTCCTCCAGAGCTTCAAACGCTTCCTCGTTTTCGTCTTCAAATTTTTCGAGCAAGAGATTGACGACTTCTTTTGCCTTTTCAAGGTTTTCCAATTCAACGCCGACAGAAAACACCTGACTCGTAAAGCGGGCCGGCGGCTCCATCCAGGTAAACATGCTGGCACGTCCGGTCAACGAATTGATCACGTCCTTTTCAATATCAAATCCCAGCTCCGCGTTGACTTCGCCTTCCAGGCCTTTGCGAAACTCGCCTTCGCCTTGAACGAGATCAACAACTTTTTCAAGCTCGACCATTAATTTTCGCAAATCGAGACTCGTGCTGTAATAGGTCGTCGCATCTTCGGGAACCCACGGTTCTGGGTTGTAGTCGCCAGGTTTAAAGGCCAACATTTCCAAAATGCCTTTGCGCGGATTCGCCAACAAGACATGCCCGT
Organism: Planctomycetaceae bacterium; assembly: GCA_024638965.1. GTDB lineage: Bacteria > Planctomycetota > Planctomycetia > Pirellulales > Pirellulaceae > Mariniblastus. The sequence continues at coordinate 38,463 of JAHEJI010000023.1, read as the reverse complement.
GCGCGACCGACTCATATTCGCCCTCCAACATTGTGCTGCTGCCGCCAGCCGCCAAGACTCCGTCAAGACCAAGAATCGGCAAAAAATTGATGACGAATTGAGCCTGCATTTCTCCGCGGAATGCACTGCGCGCGAATTCAATCGGATCGACGTAGAATCGCATATCCGCTGGCACTTCTTTGGAGGCACGACAGCGGTTCATGATGGTGATGAATTTTCGATTCTCGGCCAGCGGACGAATCTTATCAATTTCACGTCCATTCCAGCGATCCAGAAAATCATCAAGTTCATCCTGGCTATTGCTCGCCACGATTAGGTTTTCGATCTGAAAATAGGTGACACGTTCGCCTTCATTGATGATGGATTCAAAGGTCACCTCATCCGTTTCGACGGACTCGAATTCTGCCCCTTGTTTCTCGGCAAAGTCACGACCGATCTTGATTGCCTTACCCACAGCTTCGTTTTCCGGATCCATCTCGATCATGAACAGGAACTTGGGCTTCTTCAGCTTGGGTGCAATGACCGCAATCGTAATTTCGCCCGACGGCAATGATTGAATGTCCTCAATGGTCAACCCGATGTCCACAAATTCTTCGTACGCGTCGAGCCCTGTTTGCCACAGATCCTGTGCCAACGGAGCAATTGCATCGTCCTGCAGTAACTTCCCCATCGCCGACTCGTTCATCTTGCTGATCATGTCCCGGATATTGGCGATCTCAATGAACAAGACCGTGTTTTCCGGAAGCAACTGCGCCGTCGGCGGACGCTCGGTTTGAGCCGTCGCCAAGCTTGAAAAAATCATCAAGACGACGAGCGACGTCACGAACGCCACTTTTAGTTTGGCGCTGAAAGATCGGAATATCATTGAATGCGGCATTGAAATACAACTCCTGAAACCGTGACCCGTGAAGCTTGGATTTGAAACGTATGCTATTCTCGCGTTTGACTGCCCATTTTGGCCAGATGGGGACAATGGAGGTATCTTTGTCAATCCCTGAAGCATTTGGTTGGCAAACCTACACCAACACGCTTCCATAAACCCTCTGAAACGAGGTTCAGTTTCGAATTTCACCTCGCGATCATTGGTTTTTTCCGGATTCCAGCCAATTTGAGCTTTGTCTGGACGACCGTTAACCAAAGACTTAAGAAAACTTGGGTTTGGTTGACTCGAAGAGACAGCAAACCGATGATAAATACGTACGGACGGGTTTGTTCGAAACTTCGGTCGGTTTGGCGAGTTAAATGCCGTGGCTACTACACCAGGAAAAGGAATCTGCAATGGTCAGTAAATCTTTGAGGTTCATATCGTTTGCGGCGATCTCGTTTTTGATCATCGGTTTGACCTCTCAACTTGCTGTCGCACAAGGTTTTCCAAACGGTGAAACTGGCGGTGCTGGCGGTGTTGGCGGATTTGACCCGGGTGCTGGCCGCGATACTGCACCTGTGGATCCCGGCGCCATCGACCCCGGAATCGCTGGTAATGTACCTGTCGATCCAGGTACCGCAGGCAACAACATTGGTGAAACGGGCGGAACTGCCGGTGGGGGTGGTTCGCTTACCGATGGAACGGACGAAAACTTCTTTGATAATTTGGAATCAGTGATCGACGTGGATGAACGGCGCCGCGCTTTTGTAGGACCGACTTCCAGCACCATTGGCGCGGGTGTGGCCACGGACGCAGAACCGTTAGGTTACGTCGGGCCGACCGTAGAAGACCTGTCAGGAGGCGCATTTTCTCCGCCTGCAAGTCGCGTGACTTCCGGTCGAAGTGAAATACAGAATACTCAGGGATTCACCGTTGAACGCAGAAGTATCCGGTCATTCCTGCGACCCGCTTTTCAGTTCCAACCCCTTGAGGGCAATTTCATTTCCACCCGATTTCAAAATCGATTACAGCAACTACCGAATACACGAAATTTTGGACAAGGCGTTCAAGTCAGCGTTCAGAATCAGACAGCGTTGGTAAGTGGGAGCGTCGATTCGCAGGAAGAAGCGTTTCAAATCATCAGTCAGCTGCGCCTGGAACCGGGAGTCTATAAAATTGACAATCGGTTGACCCTCCGGAATTCCGGTACCCGCTAGTGCGTGTCGCACGGACGTATAGCGGTCGAGGCGCTCTGATTGCCGGGCGAGACCCACGAAAAAACTAAACGCACTCTAATAGCAGTTTCACCCGCGTATTCGTGTTTTGAGCGAGTGCAGCGCAAGTCATTTGAGACAGCTTTTGTTTCGTCGTAGAGAAAAGTCGAGTAGGCCAGAACAAGCCGTGCGCAGTTCCGGCACGGCATCGAAGTAAACTCGGCAGTGCGGTAGCACCACCGAACTCGTCCGGCCAACGAACTCGCGCAAGCTTACGAGAGTTCCTTCACCTCGCTCCACTCGGTTCAGGATGCCGACTGGCGGGCGTCTTGCTCACAAAACCGAAAATCGGATGAAGTGCGATTCAGAAACCCAGATTCAATGGATCGTTGTCGGGGTCGTTTTTGAGTTGATCAAACAGACTTCCGGCGCCAGACGCCTCGTCTTCCACCATCGCCCAAACTTTACTGTGCTGGTTGCTGGTTGCGAGCGCGTCGCTTCCTGTATCCTGTTCGTAATACATCAACCGCAAACGCGAGACCTTATTATCGGGGTGTTCGCGATTCCATTTTTGCATCCTGTAGTTCGCCAGCGGTTTTCGAAGGCTTGCGTAATCTTCACCTACCAGGTTTCGATGCACCTTTCGCCAATGAAAACTTGGAATTAGCGTCCTCATTAACTCGGCACGCCCTCGAGTAACGTCTTTTCCGGTTAGCAAATCAATATTCTGCCCGTCCTCCAGAACCGCCTCGTAAACAAACCAAGGATTCGAACGTGGTGGTTGACCAAACATTTGAAAATGCTGGTTCAAACAAGCCGCATAGCCAATTTTTGCAAATAAACGGTTGCGGTACTTCTGAATCGTTTCAGTTTCAATATTGCCAACATTCCATCCAATTACAAACAAAATCAGGAGGGCGCAGAAAACCTGTTGAAGTTGGTACGTCCACGTTGATGGAGGTGTTTCTTCGGTCGCATTTTCTGAATTAAAATCCTTTCGGAAATAATTCCAAACCTGCGAAGGAATCAATGGGATCCAAGCGGCCATACAAATCCAACAAAACATTCCTATCGACATTGAAAAAAAGATGCCAATGTGAAACGCCCAAAATACAGCCATGTTCAACAGGCGAAATCGGTGATTGTGCTTAGCCAGGAACAGCGTCCAAATTAAAAAGACTTCGGCGACCACCGTCGCAATCGAAACGAACTTCAATAACAAAGGATACTGAAGCAGACTGTGGCCAAAGGGCTTAACATAAATGTCCAGCCCCAAGCAATAATACATCGCTTCACCGGTCCACCATCCCTCATTCCACTTCGCCAATCCTGTGAAAAAGTACAGAATAAACAGCTGAATCACAATTCCAGCAGTCGCGAAATTGGCGAGTCCAGAATTGGGGTTGGGGGCAGTGGCACCCTTCTTTTGTGCGGATAGCGCATCGAGCGACCACACACGTCCCAACGGCAGAAAAAATGACCAAAACAACATCAATTTCAACTGGAAGTCAGCGCTGGTAATGATCACGGGATTGCGAACGTGAAGCGAAACCAACAGGAACCACGAAGCGAACGTCGCGAATCGAGTCCATTTCCCGACAAGCAAGAGAATCGCAAACAAGCCGGCGATCGCAAACAAAGCCATCGTGAATCCGGGACCTCCGCCAAGCCAGTAAACCGACCAGAAAATCGTATTCCAACCTTCGCCCCAATTTGTCAGGTAATAGTCGAAGGCAACTTGGCGAGTGAAGAAGCCGTCGTCGGTGTACATTTCGGTTAACGTGCCCGAACGAAACAGCAGATCGCAAATAATAAGAACACCCAGCGCGACGCGAAATAGAGCAAGCGAGCGCAAGTCCAACCTGAATACGATTCGAAATGCCGATTGAAACTGCTCGCGAAGTCCAGGCAGTTCATTTGTTCGCGGGGAATTGTTGTGCGTGGATGAGTTCATAGTTCTATATTCGACTCATCGGCGAAATAAGACCATATTGATACTCGGTCGGCTGTCATTGAATTGCAAATCAAGTCCAGAGTATTTGATCTTATCGTTGAAACCTGATTTCACAAACACGAATTGGTATCCGGCAAATTGTTCGAAATCGAACCTGGAACATTTTCAACATCAGTATTCAGTCTCAGTCATTCTAAAGGAGCTTGAGACTGAAGAAGCCCCGTTACTTCGCAGAGATCTTTCGCCACGCTCCACTCGATTCGGGATGACTTCAGCGTATTCGAGTCGGGTAGGCTGGAACAAGCCGTGCGCAGTTCCGGCACGGTTGCGCGGTAAAACCGCGAGTCGCCCGAACCCGCCTATCCTTGGATATGATTTAGAAGAGAGTTAACTGGGTCAAAACCAAACCTATGGAGTTGGATTGCCATCATCTCTGGGCGACCCACGACGCCGTTCCGGCTTTACTTTCTTCCGAGCACACTGCTTCCGAAGCGAGCGTTTTCGGAAAGCGTTGGGCTTTTCCTGCCTACCAATTGAGACAAGCGGGGGTGGTTCGTGTAATCCGTTCAGGCTCGAACCAAACCAGGCTCGATGTCCAAATCAAGTGAATCAAACAAATTCAGCTTGATTCGTTCAAATGCAATCGCCCCCATGACGGCATTATCCGTGCAATATTCCAGGGGTGCGAAATACAAAAGTACATTTTTTTGGGCACACGTCTCTGTAAGTTGACGCCGAAACAGCTGATTGGCGGCGACGCCACCGCCCACACAAAGTCGATTTAGACCGGTTTTTTCCAACGCCTGAACTGCTTTGGCGACCAGACAATCGACAACGGCCTGTTGAAAACTGGCCGCTAGATCCACAATTTGTTGCGGTGATAATTCGATCGTGCTTAAGTCGACATTTCCGGGTCCGGTGATTGCGTATCGGACTGCAGTTTTCAAACCACTGAAGCTAAAATCCAGACGTTCATCTCTGATAAAGCTTCGTGGAAACTTGTACGCACTCGAATCGCCGTTGAGAGCAGCTTTCGATATCGCCGGTCCGCCGGGGTACCCCAATCCCAACATACTGGCGACTTTATCAAACGCTTCGCCCGCAGCGTCGTCAATCGTTCCGCCTAGATAAACGGGCGACAACGCGTCTGGAAAATGGTACAAGTGCGTGTGACCGCCACTGACGATCATGCCCACACAGGGATAAACCGAAGTGTTAGCCGCGATTTGGCAGGCAAAAACATGTGCATGCAGATGATTGATCCCGATTAACGGAATATCGGCGGCAAGGCACAGACTCTTCGCAGCGGCGACTCCGACAAGCAAAGATCCAGCCAGTCCTGGTGTATAAGCGACTGCAATCGCACCGATGTCACTGAGCGTCAAATCGGCTTTCTTCAAAGTTTCATCGATCACCGGTAAAATTCGTTGAACGTGAGCCCTGGCGGCAATCTCAGGCACAACCCCAGCAAACCTGCGGTGTAAATCGTCTTGCGACGCGACGATACTGCTGAGGACCGTCAAATCTTCGGCAACCACCGCTGCAGCCGTCTCGTCGCAAGTGGTTTCAATCGTCAGGATTTTCACGTGAATTCGCCGCCAGAGTTAATTTTTAGATCGCCGGAACATTCTCGCCGGATCAGCGTTTAATCATACGGAGTGAGGAAAATTGCGTCGACTCGGTTAGGAATTCAAGCATTGAACCGATTTTACGGGGCGTTATCCGGGAATCTATCCCGGACCTGAATTCGTCCCCATTCGCTAATAGTTTGCCGCAAAAACGTGACTAAAATGGGTTTTTGGGTTTTTCAAAAATACAGGAACGGAAGCCAACCATGATTTCTAACTTAACTGGCCCGCAGAAGAACCAACAAAATTCAACTCTAAAAGGGAAGTGTCTCTTGAACGTCAACAAGAAAAGTCTTATCCGACCCTTGCGGTCCACCTGGGTCGCGGCTTTGGGTTCGTTTTTCGTCGTACTGGTCTTCCTGGCAGCGGTGACCCGTACAGAGTCCGTTTCGTTCGCACAGGATCCACCAGAGCTACAAGGTCTAGAAAATTTACAAGGTCTTGAAGAGCCACAAGATCCACAATTGAATGCTCAGGGAAGCATCCTCGAAAAAACTGGAGATGGACGAATTCGATTTTCGTTTGACCAACAACAATGGCAAACCGTGATTGAATTTTTTGCGGAAGAAATGGGTTTTGCACTTCAGCCCATCGTGCAACCGCCGACGGGGACTTTTACTTATTTTGATAATGAAACTTATACCCCGGTAGAAGCGATGGATATTCTCAACCACGCGCTTTTGAATCAGCCGGTCCCTTACACGTTAATTCGAAACAAAAACATGCTGATCCTCCAACAGGGTGGTCAAATCAACCCCAAGTTGATTCAAACCGTGACGACGAAGGAGCTTTATGAACGCGGTCTTTATGAGATGCTTCGCTGCTACTTCGACATGAGCGATCTTGAAGACATGGGTGTTGCCGAACAAGTTCGGCAGTTGGTCACTCCAGGACAGGCCATCAATATTATCCCTTCCGCGAACTTGATGATCGTCGCGGATACCGGTGATGTGCTCCGCACCATTGATAAGCTCCTCAAAGGCTCTCGCGAACAAGCATTAAAGAATCGGTTGCTCCCCCGAACATATAAAATGCAGCACGTTGATCCGGAGACTCTTCTCATCACGGTTCGAGATATGATGGTTTTCGACGGTGACTCAAATTCGGCGCGTGACGGTTCGATCGTAATCTCGGTGCAGACGTTTGGTGACAAACTGTTTGTGAAGGCCACGGAAAAACGCTGGAAAGAATTCCTGGAAATTGCCGAGATGGTTGATGTCGCGGCTGATGAAACGGCTGGCTTTAATTATGAAAAGCCAACGGTCCGAACCTATGAAGTTTTGACCGCGCCTTTGCTCGCTTTTCAGATTTTGAATACCAATCTTGAAGGCCGCGATGTCAAGATGGATCAAGACGAAGAAACCGGTACGATCTACCTGATGGGCCGACGGGAAGACCACGATCTGGCCGATTCGATTCTCAACGAACTAAAAAAAGGCGGCCCCAATTACGCGATTATCCAGGTCGAGAATGCCGACGCCGAAGAAATTCTGGCCAAACTTCAATTGTTCTTTCGACAAACCTCCGAAGAAACGGCGACCTCCGGTCCCGTCCTGTTTGCGGACGCTATCGCGAATCAAATTTCTGTGCGCGGAAAACCGTCTGAAGTTGAAACCGTTCGCCGAATGGTCGCGGATATGGATTCCTCGGAACTCCTCGATGACGGTCCACGAACGACAACGCGTTTCATCGACGCAGATCCAGAGGACGCCTTCGGTCTTTTGGAGGGCATCACCGATATGTTCGAGGCTGAAGGTCGTAAAAACCGACTCAACATTGTGATGCCGAAAGACCGAATGCAATTCCGCTCAAGAAACAAAATTAGAATGCCAGCCCGCAGCCGAGAAAATCTTGTACCTGATTTTCAACAGGAACCTTTGAATCCGCCTAAACAAAGTCCGCCGGTACAAGATTTTTCGGATCGAGATTCCGGCGGTGGTGCCTGGTTGGAACCAGCTGATTCGAATTACGTTTTCGTCAGCTGTCCTGCTCCGATTCAAGATCAAGACGATGTTGGTCAATCTTCACAAGAGGTCCAAGAACCAAAAAGCGATAACTATCGACCGCCGGAAGAACCTGAATCGGTCCCGGGTGCTCCCATTGATGTCAAACTCACTCGGGATGGAATCCGGCTGGATTCAGGTGATCTGGATGCCCTCGACGATCTCGAGCAGTTAATTCGCAACCGCTTAAAACAGACTTCCAAGGCGGCCGGGCCGACGATTTTCCCTTTGTTATATCGACGCGTAGAAAATGTCAAACCGTTTCTTGATCGCCTGTACGGATTGGAAACCGGAGGCGGAGGCGGTACTAGCGGCCTTGGCGGCGCTCTGGGCGGCATCCTCGGAAATGCAGTTGGCGGTGGAGCCGGTGATTTGATCGGAGGCATGTTTGGCGGAGGAGGCGGCAGCACCGCAAGTGGAGGCTTGGAGCTGGAAGGGGATGTCGTTATTGAAACGGATGTTGCGTTCAACGCTTTGTTAATCAACAACGCGACTGAAAACGATCTGGACTCAATCCTGGATATACTTGAGTGGCTTGATCAACCGGAAGCTCCTCAAGAAATCGATACCGTAGGCGAGAACTTTTATATTCCAATTATTTATCGCGACCCGGTCGAGGTGAAAGAGATTGTCGAAAACAACCTCGCAAAGTACATTCAGAGCTCAGGAAGCAATAACCCCGCTGCTGCACAGCAAAATCAAGCAGCGCAGCAAGCTCGTGCGATGCAGGAAATGATGAAGGCCGTGAGAGGTGGTCAAGGTCGCCAAGGCGGCTCGACGCAGGAAGAGGAAGCGCCGAAAGCTACGTTGGCGGTTGATGAACGTAACAAAGCCCTGGTCTTAACAGGACCTCGCTATATTTACGACAAAGTTGTCAACTTGGTCGGAAAAATCGACACTCCCGAACCTCCTCAAACCTCCAGACTTTTTCCGTTGCACGGCAGGATGACTCCGGACAAGGTCATTGACGCCTTACGACCAATGTTGGGTGACAAGCTCATCATCGGCGACGGATCCGGTGAAACGAATGGAAATCAAAACGGTGGTCGAAGTTCGGCTCGTCCTGGCGGGATGCCGACTGGCGCAGCTATCGCGCCCGCAGCAGGTAACGATGCAGCCCGTCAGCAATTTCTGAGAGCGATCCAAAGCGGTGCATTCGGCCGCGGTGGTGCTGCCGGTGGCAACCGTGGTGGTGGAACTCGAGGCGGGGGCGGCGGAACGCGAGGCGGTGGCCTCGGCGATCGAGGTGGACGCGGAGGTCGTTAAGAATAAGAAGAATTAGAAAAATATTCAGCTTGGCGAAGCGATAAATTTGGGTCAGGTTTCGTTGTACGCAGTGTCCCTCCAATTGGTTCGCAAAAAAATTATTTTCTCAAAATAGCGGATTTGGCTGTAAGGAAACTTACGGTGCACTGTCCAGCCTTCTTGGGCGAAACTTATTGGCCGTTCATTCAGTACATTCCAATGCTTGTTCGAGTGTTTGAGACAAGTATTATTAGGGTCAATGGGTTATATCAACCTGTTTCGATTTGCCATCATATTTGGGAACATTTGAGAAAGAGGCCGATCATGCCAGATTCATTTTGGTTTATTAAGAACTGCAATATTTTCTCGCAAATGAGTAGCGAAGATCTTCAATGGGTCGAAGGTCACTCACGGATGCGAAAACTAAAACGTGGTGAGCCTGTCTACTTGCCCAATCATCAAACCGACGGAGTCCTGTTGGTTGCCGAGGGCAGAGTCAAAATTTGCCACATCACGCCGGAAGGCAAACAATCGATTTTGAATTTTATCGATCAAAATGAAATCTTTGGTGAGCTTTCGATTTTTGATACGGTGGAGCGCGAAGAGTACGCCGAAGCCGCGGAGAACACCACGTTGGTGTGGATCCCAAAAGCGGCGATGCAGGCAGTTGTCAGGAAATATCCCGACATCGCATTTCGTTTTACCAAAGTTATCGGTTTGCGACGCCAGCGAATCGAACGGCGATTGCGAAATCTGCTGTTCCGATCAAACCGCGAACGGGTCATTCACTTGTTGTTGGAACTGGTCGAAAAATATGGTCGCCCGACTGACCTTGGTATGGATTTGAATATCCGCCTCTCTCACCAGGAAATGGCCGGGATCATTGGGAGCACTCGGGAAACGGTGACAGTTGTCCTCGGGCAACTGCAGTCGGAAGGATTAATCAAGATCGCCAGACGCAGAATTTCGATTCTCGACTTGGTCAATCTTGCTGGGGAAGTAAATGAACGACCGCCGAACATCCAGCGATCGGTTCAGCCTCCGCAACCACAATTGCTCAATAGGATGGTTGCGGTTCAAGGCAACTAAGTCATCTGAATAGGTTCAATGTGATCTAGCCAACGAATCGTTTTTCAAATACGATTCGTTTTGAGCTTAAATCCACACAAGTTGTGAAAAAACCGTCGACTGTAAAAGGAGACACCGACGGAGTTCGAAGGTCTATGCATATTGGTGCCAATCTGGGTTCACCTCTTCGAGCCAATATCACTTCCCCAAACTTGCACTATGAACAAACCTGATCTTGTCCATCAACCGGATGACGACTGGCAGTCTTGTCCTAATGGCATTATTTCTCAGAATGTGGCCAAGCAAACGGTTTCAGAAAGAAGACAGTTTCTTTCAAGCGCAGGCGGCGTCGGTGTTTTCGCAATTCTGGCCGCTTTCGGTATCCGAACATTTGTGGACGTAAACTCGCAAAAACCGGATCTAATGGAATTTGCCATATCGTGTCGTGAAGTCCAAAATTCCATGGATGATTACATCCTGAAGGCGATCGGGGATGAGAAGCTGATTGTCAAAATCGACAAGCATCTATTCGAGCATAAATGCGCCAGTTGTTGCAAAATTTTCGATCAACGAAAATCTGAGCTATCCGTTTAATAGCTGAATCTCCTTTGGTAACTGAACCTCCTTCGCTCGGCTCGATCCGACCCGGCGGCAACGGATGGCTGCAACCAAAAACGACTCTTGTCAATTTCAAAACATACGAGCAAATCGCGCGTGAGCCAGCTTGTTTGGTGAGGCTCCCAACCGCGTAAACGCGGGGGCTACTGATTGGAGACTGGGACCCCGCGGCGGAAAACTCTAACCCGCATTTTTCACCATTTCGCACAAGTCGTGGGCCGGCAAAGAGCAAACGAAGCAGTTCTTGCGCAGCAGAATCAAATCCTTCTTCCGACACTCAATCCCTCGACATTCCTCTAAATCGCCTCGATGTGCAGACCGCGTTTGCGGCGTTCGTTGCGGCGGGCATTGTCAATCAGGTCGGTGATTTCTTTGATGTTGGCAATGCCGTACATGACCAGCTCTGGATGGCTGGTGTCCGTCGACTTGATGTTGATGTTTCCCACTCCCAACAACGTTTGAATCGGACCTTGGCTATAGTTCACATCGTCAATATCAATTAGTTCGATGCGATCCATCTTCCGAAAAAGAATACCTTGGCGGTGCTTCAATTGCTGCGTCGTCAATTCGTAGTGCATTCCCCATTTTCGAAAAAGCATGACTCCAATCAGCCATACCCAGATTAGCAGAATGATTCCAAATGCAGCGTACCAGACGTTGGAATTGGATCTCAAAGGTTCGACCATCATCAGAACGACGATAATCAAAATCGTGACAACCCCTGCTACAACCCAGGATCCAAACATGCTCTTTCCGGAAAATCCGCCTTCCCATAAATCCTGGGCGTCGGCGACATCGTCCATGTCTTTCCTGTTTTGAAGTCGATCGGCGGGCGGAGTCTGGTTCTGGGACATCTTTTGTTACTCGATTACGGGATCAATGGATATGGTTTGTCGTACCGCCTTCAGGCGGAATTTCCGGCTAAAGCCGGTACTACAAACTTCGCAAATTCAGTTCGGAAGCTCCATTAGTCTGATCTTCAGTGAACAAGTCTAACAGTTGGGCAGGCTTGGAAAAGCCACATTAGATTTTGGGACCAGTTACCATTCGACGTCAACGATCGAATATTGTAGCGAATCCGCAAGTCTAATTTGGGTCTCGCCTAATTTCGGTTATATTGATGGATGCAAGGAAAGCGATTTTGGAACCAAGGTTGTTCTTCAACGGAAATTAAGCAATTTTCCGGAAAATGCATTATGAAATGTCCTTACTGCCGGAACGATAATGATAAAGTCATCGATTCTCGTTCGGGCGAAAACGGCTTCGTGATTCGGCGGCGACGAATGTGCGTAAGTTGCGAAAAACGGTTCACAACCTACGAACGAGTTGCCGAGCTTGATTTGCGGGTGATCAAAAAGGATGGGGCTCGTGAAGTCTTCCGACCGGAAAAGATTCGTCAGGGCCTGGAACGCGCCTGCTGGAAACGCCCGATCGCGACCGACCGGCTGGAGGAAGCGATTCACGAAATCGTGCAAGAAGTTTACATGCTCAATGAGTCGGAGATTGGAACCGATCAAGTTGGCGAGTTAGTGATGGAAAAACTGGTGGATCTGGACGAAGTCGCCTACATTCGATTTGCCAGTGTGTATCGCCAGTTCAAGGACATCCGCGATTTCGTAGATGAAGTTCGCCCCATTCTTGATCGCAACCAACTCCGCGTCGAAGACGATCAGGTCGCCGCGTCGCCGAATTCGAACAGCTAACACGTAAAAAAACATCTAGGTTGATAGTGAAGCTCCCACCGCGTAAACGCGGGGGCGTCTACCGCCGCTGGCCTGGGCTGACATAGGATCGCTCCGTTGGAGCTGACGTAGAACATTCTTAAGTAAGTGCCATCGGCTGTTAGCACGACGCCGACGTCAAGCTTAACAATAACGGATTGACCGTTACTAGAGCATTCTTGAAATCAGTTTTCATTCTCTGTCATTCTGAAGGCGCTTGTCCGCCGGGGTGGAAAGAATTTCTCGTTCCTTGACGTAGATCCTTCGTTGAGTGTAGCAACAATTGTCTCAATTGTTGGGACAATTGCGGCTACACTCCGATGTCCTATTCCGTATTCCGCAATTTTTTCAGGCCGTCGAATACGGGGCTCATGTTGTTGATCGAATTGTTCGTCAGCAGAATTACCGTCACTCTGTTCTCAGGTTCGCGCGAGATGAAGGCGCCGAAGCCAACCCAGCGGCCTGCATGGCTCAGCTGCCGATCTCCTGACGGCGTCTTGCCGATCTGCCAGCCAAAACCGTAGCCCGTTTCGCTGCCGTCGTTCAGCTTGCCAGAAGTAAATGCTTCTTCCAGCGTCGATTTTTTGACCAGTCGCTCGCCATAAAGCGATTGCTCCCACTTCAACATGTCTCGAGCCGACGAATAGATTCCACCATCTCCGACCATCCCGTTGAGAAAATGCCAGTCGTTCGCCCCGTGACCCTTGCCATCAAACCGATAAAAGAACCCATAAACGCGACTGTCCAAGACAAAGTCGTCGTTTGGGCTAAAGGCGCGCGAGTCATTCATTTCCAACGGCTCGAAAATCTGCTCCTGGAAGAACTCCTGAATCGGCTGTTGGGAAGCCTTTTCAATGATGCTGCCTAACAAAACGTAACCCGTATTGCTGTATTTCCATTTTTCCCCAGGTTTGAAGAGCACTTCTGGCTTGTGTTTTGCAAACAACTCGACGGCATCACGGTTAAAAGCGATCTTGCGTTTGATGATCGGATTGTCCGTATCCCAATGCAAGTTGAACAAGCGCATGTAGTCCGGTAAGCCACCGGTATGGTTCAGCAAATGGCGAATCGTAATGCCTTCATAAGGCAACTCGGGAAGGAATTTGCGGATATCATCGTCGTAATTTAATTTGCCCTGTTCTTTCAGAATCATGATTCCCATGGCAGTGAACTGTTTACTGACGGAAGCCAATCGGAAAGACGAATTGCGGCGCAGAGGCGTGCCCTCTTCGATATTCGCGTAACCCATGATGTTCTCAAATACGATTTCACCCTTGTGAGCAATCAAAATAGTCCCGTTGAGCTTCTTTTCAACTTCCAGCTTAACGAGCAGTCTGGCAAAATCTTGCAGACCCTCTTTTGAAAAAAGTTTACCGGATTTGCTGGGCTGCTCCGGTTTTGACTTTAACGCTGCAATGACTTCATTCAACTCAGTTTCTGAAAACAGACCATTAATAACAACGTTCTGCGAAAACTTTTCCCGAATTATGGGTGCCAGGATGACTTGACCCTTGAACACGATGGCAATCCGTTTTCCTACATTCGATTCAGTGGCTTTGTTCAGGAGTTCACCGCCCTGTTTGGTAAAGCGTATTGCGATTTGGTCGGAGCCACTATTTGGATCCTTGCTGCGAACCACTTCGGCAATCTGCTCGAGCGGAACAATCCCCTCAGAATGAAGATAAATGGTCTCACCGCCATTCGCGATTTGCGCTTCAACCAGGCCCTCGGCTGATTCTGATTCGGCCAGGCGAAATTCAAGAATTGGTTTGGATTTGTCAGCCGCTTGCGCAAAACAATGCGGTGAGATGCCGGAGACAGCCAAAAATGTCGTTAACCAGATCAAACAATTTGCGGAATATCTCATACTTTCCCCATCCTAAACCCTGAAGAATTCTCAAGTATCATATTCGATGCTTGCACCAAAAGGAATTGAAAAGTGTCCCTGAGCGGAGCCTTGACCTTGCTCCGAGGAGAGATAACGAAAAACACCTAGCCCGCATTTCTCACGTAGGGTGTGTCGAACTCGCACAACTACTTGGTGGGTCGTCGCAAACTTGATGGTCTGAAATAACAAAGTGTACTTTGGCCGAAAGGACCCAAAGCGAGTAAAGACACACGAGCATCACCGTATGCTCGACGACACCCTACAAACTGTGAGGAATGCCGAATAGTTGGGCAAAATTTGCGGGCAAGCACGCTTTTGTAATTGGACGATCAACAGCGTAGAATTGGACGAAAGGAATGCTTATATGCCCAAGTGGTGGTTCGCAATACCGACGTTAATTGCATGCTGTTGGCTTTGTTCAACCGTAGACGCCCAAACTCCGCGCGATTTGAGTTGGTTGACGCTCGAGGAACAAGAGTGGCTGGCTGAACATCCAAAAATTCGTGTATCTCCGACGCCCGACTACCCACCCTTTGAATATTGGAACGACGAAGGCAAGTTTCAAGGCGTCGTTGCCAACTATCTCGATTATTTCTCCGACGAACTAGGAATTGAGTTTGAAATTGTTCGGACAAAAACCTGGGAAGAAAACCTTGAGAACCTGAAAACAAAAAAAATCGATGCTGTTTCGTTAATCGTCGGTTCAAAAGATCGCGATTTCGTGAAAGTAAGTAAACCTTACATTACCTATCCCGCAGTCATCTTCGTCAGAAAAAACGATCCCAGGGATCTATCTCTGAAAAATCTTGCCGATTTGGAGGTCGCGGTCCCCAATGACTATATCGGTGAATTCTTTTTGCGCGATTTCTATCCGGAAATCAAAGTTGTGGAGGCCGACGATCCGACACACGGAATTCAGATGTTATCCACCGGCAAAGTCGATGCCTTTTTTGGTGGCGAGTCAGTTGTCGCCTACCTTGCGGAAAAGGAAAGATTCACTAACCTGCGAATCGCCGGCGTTTCCGATTGCATCTATGCCAATGGATTTGGTGTTCGCGCCGATTGGCCGATCTTCGAGACAATTATCACCAAAACGCTAGAGCGAATCACACCCGATCAACATGGTGCTTTTTACGCCGAGTGGATCACGACTGGCTTTGAGAAACGTTTTTATGAATACCGCCAGTTTTGGTTGGTCATCATTTCGATTTTGATCGCGGTGATCGTCGGAAGCAGCATCGCCCTGGTGTGGTATCGAAAGCAGGACGCGCTAATTGATCAACTGGAAGAAGCCAAAAAACGCGCCGATGAAGTTAACCTGCAACTCGAGCAAGCCAGGCAAGAAGCCGAAGCTGCCAACAGAGCCAAGAGTTCCTTCGTCGCAAATATCAGCCACGAAATTCGGACGCCGATGACGGGCGTGTTAGGGATGTGTGAATTGTTACGTGGAACCGATCTAAAACCGCAACAACACGAGTACCTGGATTTTGCGGCCAGCAGCGCGGAAAGCCTGTTAGGTCTCATTAACGATATTCTCGATTTTTCAAAAATTGAAGCGGGCAAACTTGAATTGGACGAAAATGAGTTTTCAATCGGTGGGTTGCTGGATGAAGTTGTTGCGCTAATGAAAATTCAGGCTCAACCCAAAGGACTCACAATTATTGAGCAATGTGATGACGACGTTGCCAAATTCTATCTCGGTGATTCGTTGCGGATCAGGCAAATCATGCTCAACTTGCTGAGTAATGCGATCAAATTCACCGAAGAAGGCCAAATTCATGTGCGAGTCATGCGTGCCGAATCGGGCGTGACCAAGAATCCTGATGCACGGCACCTGGTTCGGTTCGAAGTCGAAGATACCGGTGTCGGCGTCGCTCCTGAAAAAATCAACCACATTTTTGAACCGTTCGAACAGGAAGACACCAGTACAACTCGACGCTTCGGCGGCACTGGCCTGGGTCTTTCCATCTGCAAGACACTTGCCGAGATGATGGGAGGCACTGCCGACGCCAAATCGGAAATCGGCAAGGGCAGCGTATTTGGCTTTACAGCCTTGCTCAAACCGACCCGCGCCCAACGAGTTGACTTAAGTGATTCGCAGATCATGAAAATCGCCGCGGGTCTCCGAGTGTTGTTGGCTGAAGATGGTCTGGTTAATCAAAAGGTCGCGATCGGATTGCTCGAAAAACGCGGACACCATGTTGACCTCGTCGAAAACGGACAACAGGCTTTGGACGCGATCGAAAAAAACTCGTACGATGTGGTTCTCATGGACGTTCAAATGCCGGAGATGGATGGGCTGACTGCGGTTCGAAAACTCCGCGAGCGTGAGTCTCAAACGGGCTCACACCAGTGGGTAATCGCGATGACAGCTCATGCCATGCGAGGCGACAAAGAGCGATTTATGGAAGCCGGCATGGATAGCCATTTGGTTAAGCCGTTTAAAGCCGACGATCTTTATGCAGCAGTTGAGCACGTCTCCAAGAGCACTTTTTCCAACAGTGCGATTCAAGGCAACAATGAATTACCGATTCTGGATGAGTCCGCGGCGCTCGAATGCACGGGTGGAGACCTTGAACTGGTCAGATTACTGCGATCGACTTGCCTTGAAGAGACTCCCCACTTGATCGCCTCCGCCAGAAACGCGGTAAACAACCGCGACTGGACTGCGGCTCGTCGTTGCGGCCATTCTTTGAAATCCAGTTTTGGAGCAATCGGCGCCAAATCCGCCGCGGCAAAGTCTGAACTCCTCGAGTTTGAGGAATCAAACGACGCTCACCAAATTTCCAGCGCAATCGAGTCGATCGAAGCGGCGTTTCAACAGCTGTGCACCCGGATAAAGCCTTGATCGTTGGTGGAACGTCCCGTTTTTTGCTGCATTTGGTCAAGCTTGAAAACTCATTCAATGAACATCGTTTTAACACTCAACTCGTGAGTTTCTATTCCGTCCCAAACTGTCAATTTCAATGGGATTTCCGCGTTCTCCGTGCGGATCATCTGAAACCGGTCCTTGGCAATCGAAACTTTCAACCGTAACGTTCTGGTGCCGATCGCCTTTTTCGAGATGATTACCGATTCTTTTTGTAGCGCCCCCTTCACCGTGACTTCGTGTATCGAATTATCGACATCCAGTTTAGGATCCGATTCAGAATCAGATTCGGCTTTTTTGGGCAATGAGAATCGTATGATGGCATGAGTAACGAAATGTTCCGAATTCGCGGGGTCCGATCGAAAATACCAGATCCTGGGACTTATCTTGAAGGGTTCCTCTTCCCTGAAGATGCATAAAAAACTAGCGCGTTTACCCGTTTCGCGGTCTTCAACGGCGACCTCACCCCGGATGGGTCCGTTCTCGACCAATCGCGCGGGGACGTCGGCAATCACAAAGCCGCCTTGGTCATGTTCTTCAAGTTCAAATTTGACGTCGCGGAGTTTATCGGAAGCAGTGACGTCCAGGTTTTTAAATTCAATCGGTTTTGAAGTGATGAATTTGAAGCGAAATTCACCAGTCGCCTCATGTTTGGGAATTTCAAAAGTGCGTTGTTGCGGGACCATCACCAATAGTCCTGCAGCCTCATAATTCATTTTGATTTTGACGATGGAACCCGGTGACCCGTCAGCCCGGGTCAGACTAATCTTCGAAGACGCCTGGCGTGTTTTTTGACGCAGCGGCGGCTTTAGTTTCACCGTCACGGACAGTGAGCCCTTTGCCGGAATCGACTTGGCAGTCGAATGAAATTCGAGACAGTTGCAGTGCAATAACGCCTTGTCAAATTCAACTGCGGCATCGTACGGATTATTGAGCGTGAGTTTTATCGTTCCCGGTTTTCCTACGACAAGTCTGCCCAATTCAACAGCGACGTCATAAAAATCGCTGTCCTCGTGTTTCACTAACGTGCCAGCTCTTTCGAGATCAAACGCGTTATCGTCCGCTTGCAACAGCGGCGAAAAACAATAAACAAGACAAAAGAAAAATGTAGTTCGCAAGGTTGAGCCCACCAAAGGTCACTGAATATTTCATCATTATCAATTCGCACATTTGGCATGTCAAGCTTTTGCTCGAATTCAATGGCTTCGCTCAAGCACGAAATTGGCAACGTTTTCGAGTGCCGTGGAAAACTTGTTCGTTGGCAATTCATTGGCAAATTCAGCCGCTTTATTTGCATACGCCGCTGCGAAGTCTCGCGAATACACGATGGAGTCGGTTGACAACAAGAACGGCATCACGTCCTCCACCGAAGCCTCGCCGCTGGCAAGCAAAGCCTTTAATTTGTTTCGGCGTGCATCGTCCAGATTCGCTAGAGAGTGGATTACTGGAAGCGTGGGCTTTTTGTTGGTGATATCGGTACCTAGCGTTTTGCCGACATTTGTAGGTTGGCCGACCAGGTCCAGAATATCGTCGATGATTTGAAAAGCTATCCCGAGATTTCGTCCATACATTTCAAAGCGGGCGACCGTCGTTTCGTCGGCTCCCGAGAGCAACGCACCGAGACGACAACCACAGCTACAGAGCTCGGCCGTTTTTTCCGAGATTATCATGAGGTATTCGTCTTCGGTCAGATCAAAGTTGCCAACCCAGGCGTTTTGACGCATCTCACCGGCACACACGCGGTTACTAGCAACTGCCAGAATCCTCATGGCCGCAGTCGAACCGGAAAAGCTGGCAAGATGAAATGCATGAGTAAATAAGTAGTCGCCTAACAGGACGCTGACCTTGTTGCCCCATCGAGAATTTGCAGTCGGAACGTGATGACGGGTATCTGCTTCATCTAGAACATCATCATGAATCAGGGTTGCCGTGTGGATCATCTCGAGCGAAGCAGCGCAATGCAGATGTGCTTCTGTGATTTCACCGCAATTTGAGCCGGACAACAGCAGAAACACGGGGCGCATTCGTTTACCGACCAACAACCGACTGTGTTCCAACAATTGTTCAACCCACGGCGCATCGCTTGTCAATTCACGGTGCAAGATCGCTTCGACCTGAATCAATTCCTGCTTGATCGGTTCATAAATTGATTCCAATAAAACCGGCGTTTGGATCGACGCACGAATCGGCTCCGAGATCGAATTGCCGACAGCTTGTTGCGGCGAAACAGGGTCCGAATTTGTTGGAGACGGACCTGTGGAGCGTTGAATGATTTGACTCACTTGCGTTGCATCCTTTGTATCGAATTCATCCTGAGTTCACTCACTGGAGCTCCCGTCTCGCTTGAAGTGACCGCTCTTACCACCCGACTTTTCCATCAACTGGATCGCATCGATAGTCATCCCACGGTCGACACTCTTGCACATATCGTAGATCGTCAAGGCAGCGACTGAAACGGCGTGCATCGCTTCCATTTCGACCCCCGTTCGATCGTGACCTGTGACTGTCGATTCAATCTCAACCGTGTAATCGTTTGGAAAACGAAAACTGATATCGACCGAATCAAGCCTTAAAGGATGGCACAGCGGAATCAAGTCAGCTGTTTTTTTGCTGGCCATGATTCCGGCAATCCGGGCTAATTCAAGCACATCGCCTTTTTGGATTTGACGATCCTGGATCAGATTCAAAGTCGCCGCCAACATCTGAACTTTTCCCCGAGCACGCGACGAGCGAAGCGTGACGGGTTTCTCACTGACGTCGACCATTCGTGAGTGGCCTTGTTCGTCAAAATGTGGTAGGTCAGACATGTGGATTCAAAGTTGGATTGCCTTCCACCGGACCGCTCCTTAACCGTTGAAAGCGTAAGATAATAACGCAATGGCGTAAAAAAATACAGGTGTTTGTGAAAATGCCCAAATGCCCAAGCCCAAATGACCCATTTATTGGGTTTCAAGTTTGGTTCGGAGGCAGAATATCGATTGCAGAACAAGGAGTTGAAAACTCAAAAGGTCCAGCAGCAGGAGCGAGACGCAAGATCTGATCTTCAAACAGCGAACGCTTCTTTCCTCAGCGCAAAAAATAACCGCCATGTAAGGGTCCTTACATGGCGGATGAGCGAAAGACGGCGAAGCTTCCCAATCTGCTTCGAAAGCTGTCTAGTGGCAAAAGCCGATTCTAGACAAGTTCCTTTCGAGAACCGATCAGGGTGCGAAGTCGTTCGGCCAGCAAGCTGGCATCGAATGGCTTCTTAAACGTTTCGTTGATTGCCGAACGATCAAAGGAAATTGGATTTCCATCATCGGGCAACAATGCGATAAGAATGGTCTCAGAAAAGTCCGGGTTCTTACGCAGGTTCTGGCAGATTTGCATCGCTTCTACTTTACCGATCGAGAAGTCGGTGATGATGCAGTCTGGGTGAAAACTTTCAGCTTGGATTCCAGCTTCGAAACCACTCGCCGCAACAGCGACTTTGAATGACTTCTCGGGTGGAAGTTCTCGTTTGAGATTCTCGATTAATACCTGATCTTGAGCAACAATCAATATCTTGGCCATTGCTTCATCTTCGAGGTCACCCAAAGGCATACCATGCTCTTTGAGGAATTTGATCAGGTATTCGCGTGGAATACGACGGTCTTGCGAACCTGGGATTCGGTAACCTTTAAGGCGACCAGAATCAAACCATTTGCTGACCGTGCGCGGGGCCACTTTACAGATCTTAGCGACCTGTCCAGTTGTGAACACCTTCATCGCAGGCTCTCCATAAATCACTTTGAATCGTCTTTCGCTACACAGTCAAAGCGGATGCTCATCGGAACAACATTCAACTGCATAACCGCTTATTCCTAAGTCTTAATTGGCGACTAATTGGGTCAATCTGTCGGTCAACAAACACTACTGGGTCGGAACAAACAAATACTCGCTTTGGTGGGATCACCACGTTTCGGAACGTGAATCGCCCTTTAACGACATCGGTTGATGGTCGTTTGAAGGATCCGTCCAATTCCAAGAATCGTCCAGGTCTGAATAATCAAACCATCAGAATTGGAATGACCGGTTCAAACTACCAAGTCAACGGCGATGACATCGCCAAGGGAGAAACCAACCAGGTAATACATCTGGGTCGTGGTATTAATTGGCTATATAGAAACAGTTGTTTCATAAGATTCCCCCCTTTAGGTAATTGTGCTTCGGCGTCCCAGCTAACGGCAAAACCGTTTGTCCGGGATGAGACACACTCACCTGACTTATTGTTTCGTTTATATGGAGGGTGTTTCTTTAAGAACTTTCAGCAATCGTAGCAACGAAAAGCTTTGAAGTACAAAATCACAAGTGATCAGTCCCAACTCTTTCTCCAATCGCGAGAGTTTGAACCATAAGTCCGAATGCAGGCAACATCCAGCTTGCATCGATGGCCTCGAGTGCTTGCACTTCAACATCGCCAGGATTCCCCGTCAGCAGGAAAATGAAAAGTGACAACGCTAGCGAGAGAATTGACCTAGTTCAAACTCATTGCGAACAATAACTTGGCCAGCCGCAAATTCCCGACTCGCGAAATCTTATGGCCAAACTCAGAATTAATCCCCATCAGCCAACCGGCATCATCGTCCATGGCCTTCACAAATCCGGGACGATGTTTCTCTATCAATTGTTCCGACGGCTCAGCCGGATGCGCGGCATCAAGTACTATTCTCCGAATAACATAGTTCCAAATGATCAATTTGTTTCACCAGATATTGATCATGACTTTTGTCTGTGCCCGATTCGCACATTTACAGACGGCGGTTACGAATTTGAAAAAAATCAACGGATTAAGCGAATTTTCCACATTCGCGATCCGCGTGACATTTTGGTCTCGCAATATTATTCATACGGCTTTAGCCACTCTGATAAAAACTTTGATCTCGAACGCCGTCAGCAACGAGACAGCATCTTGGGACAGACCATCGACGAGTACGTATTGGATGAAAAACGTGTGATCAAGTCGATCAAACGGAAGTTATGCAAGCTGACCCAACGAGATCCGATGCAATTGCAAACTGTCGTCAAGTACGAAGACATGGTGGCCAATTTTCCATTTTGGCTTGGGCAGGTGATAAATGCGTTTGCATTTCGATTTCCCAAATTGGCGACAATCCGATTTTCCATTCGTTACCGTGGTGAATTCCGTGCCGACAATAGCCCCACGGCGCACAAACGAGCCGTTCTGCCGGGTGACCATCTCCGACGGCTGCAACCTGCTTCGATCAAGAAATTAAATGAGATGCTGGAACCTGAGTTGCTCGCCCTGAATTATCCCCTTTCTCTCCATTCGCAAGCCAAACGGGCCGCCTGAGCTTGTCTTCGAATCGTGGCAGCATGATCCATGTTCACCGTGGTCGGCGTAAGGCCTGGCTATTGCCCTCCTTTCCCGGCACGATGTTTTGGTCGATACTTCCGAGTCGATTTCTACGCTAGAATGGTGGTTTTCCACGCTGCTCTGGACACTTGCGTCAATGGCCGAATCGACCGAACAACGAGCTTACCACCTGATTGAAGAATTACGCGCGGACATTGATTTTGAGCTGGATGACGTTCTCGCTAATATCGTTCGAGATCTACCCGAAGAGTATTTTCAACGGCTAGAGCGCGCGGATCAGCTTACGCATTTGAAGGCGTTGTTGGCAATCAATATATGTCATTTAGAGCAAGAGATCGTTCTCCGTTCAGCGGATGGCCGACATATCGCCGTCGTGGCCGGTCAAGACTACCCCGGCCTTTTGGCCAGCATACTTAATCGTTTGCCCACCGACCAACCGTTAATTGGCGCCAAAATCTTCACGTCCAAGACGCATGAATTCATCATTGACCTGTTTGAATTCGATTCGCCGGAAACAAGTACAGAATCGGATTTGATGGACAGTTATACGATTCAAAGTGCGATTGAAGAGGTTTCGCGACTGACGGGCCAACCAAGCTCGGGGATTTCTGAGTTTGTTTCGCTTTACCCGGCAAACAGCCGAGTTGTGACAAGCCCAGAAGAATTAGCCGACCATTTCCGGGCGTTTACGGAGGTCGAACAGACGAATGGAATTGCAGTTCAAACAAAAAACGAACGTGATTGCAATCAGCATAAGACGATTGTGGCGGCGAGCATATTGAAAGCTCGAGACGTTTTTCAACGGTCGGCTCAATATCTTGCCAGCCAGTCGATTGACATCGAACAGGCTTTCCTGAACGACTTGCAACTTGGAGGCCAATCCAACATCGCTATCTGCAGCTTTCTCATAACGGCTGGCGCCAAAGAATTTTCCATGACAGAAACATCATCGGGTCTCACAAATCTTTTAAAACAATCGGGGTAAGAAATGACCAATGAATACTGCTTACTGCCGACTGCCGACTGCCGACTGCCAACTGAAATAACTGCCCACTGACTACTGCCACCTGCAAACGGCTTTTGGCTACCTAAGCCACGCCGCGTTGTTCGTCGTCGGCACGATTGACGGCGTCTTCGGAGATGTGGCCGTCTTCGCTGACATCTTCAAAGCGAACACTGACTCGTTTAGAGACACCCGATTCCTGCATCGTGATTCCATACAGGGTGGTGGCGGCGGTCATCGTTTTTTTGGAGTGAGTCACGATGACAAACTTGGTCCAGCCCAGGAAACTTTTGAGGACTTCAATAAAACGACCAATATTTGCTTCATCAAACGGGGCATCGACTTCGTCCAGCACACAAAATGGACTTGGACGGAACTGGAAAATTGCCATCAAAAGTGAAACCGCAGTCAACGCCTTCTCACCACCACTCAACAACGAGTTATTGAAGGAAGGCTTGCCAGGCGGTGTGGCGATAATTTCAACACCCGCTTCGAGCGGATCGACGCCTTCTTCAAGAACGATGTCAGCGTTACCACCCCCGAATGTCTGTCGAAACAGTTTCTGAAAATTCCCCCGAATCGCTTCCAACGTTTCTACAAACAGTTTTCGACTGTCAGCGTTAATACGAATAATGATCTTCTCTAGCGTCTCTTTGGCTTGAATGAGATCTTGATATTGCTCATCCATCTTGAGATAACGGCCTTCAAGCTCTTCCAGCTCCGTCAAAGCGTCGACGTTCACCGCTCCGATGGAACCGATCTTTTTGCGAAGCGTGGTAATTTCCTCGTCGACTTCGTCACGCTTTTGCATTTCTTCCTGTGAAAGCTCAACGTCAACCGCAGCGATCTCAATCCCGTAATCCTCGCGCAACCGTTCCGCCAGCTGTTCGCGCTGCATGGTCAACTGTTCAACGCGCATTTGAGATTGGTGAAGCTGGTCATGAACGTTTCGGAGTTGATCGCGGAATCCCGTTAGCTCGATTGCCTGTTTCCGGCGTTTCGCATCCAATTCGGATCGTGCCTGAGTCAATTGCGTCAGCTCGTCAGTCAGTTCGTCTCGGCTTTGCGTTTGCCGAACAAGTTCTTCATTGGCTTGAACAATTTCACCCTCGGCCAGCTCCCGAGATTTATTGTCGGCCGCCAGCTGCGCTTCAAGCTGATTTACCGACGTCTGATGCTCAGCGTAATCGTTTTCATATTGAACGTATCGAGACTGCAGGTCCTCCAATTGCTGCTCACTCTTGGCAAGTCGCACTTTTGCCAGCGTCGCACCTTTTTCGACATCGGTGCGTTCTTTTTGAGATTCGACCTCCTTGATCTGATTTTGCTCCAAAGCTTGGTTGATCTGGTTGGCTCGAAGTTCACTGGCTGCCAGTTTTTCGCGTTCGCCGACAAGTTTGAACTCAAGCTTGCTCAATCGGTCCGACGACTCATCCAAATCCAGTTGCGCTTGGTCGAGTTGCTGTTGATAATGTCCCAGCTGTTTTTCTGTTGCGTTGGCTTGCGAAGTTTGATCCGACAATTGCGCCGCCAAATCACTGTTCTTGTTGATCAGTTGTTGAACTTCCAATTCGGAACTCGCAACGCGTTCCTTCAGGTGTGCAACGTCACTCTCGGACAGTTTTATTTCTTGATCAAGTCGATTCAGTTCGCGGTGCAGTGCCCGCAGTTCGCTTCGTCGCGATACCAGGCCCATCTGGGACGTCTTGGGACCCACGACCACAGTCCCATCGGCCTCGACCACTTCGCCATCAAGCGAGACGAACCTGACCGCTTGAGCTCGAATCTGGTGCAACTGAAGCGCGTCGGCGAGCGTTTTAACGACCCAGGTTCCGCCCAGCAACTTGCGAACGAAGTTTGCAAAAGGTGTTTTTGCCTGAACCAAACGATCGGCTCGACCAATCACACCCGGCAAGCCATTCAGGTCGACATTCGGGTCGGCACCCATCGTCGTCGGTGAATCGAGCTGTATTACGCCGACGCGACCGTGTACCTTGAGTTTTTCGTCAGCGATCAAATTCACCAGCCGGTCGCCGTCAACCACAATGTACTGGGCGACATCCCCGAGTGCGACATCCACGATGCCGGCATGCTGTACGTTAACCGTAACCAGGTCAGCAACCAGACCGATGATTTCACTCACTGGGCCGGAACGATCCTCTCGCGCCATCTGGAGCAGTTCCCTGGCCCCGGCATTGATGCCTTCGAGCCTCTTTTCAAGTTCTTCGATGACTTCGGCCCGTTGTGACATTCCGGCGTGTTGATTCGCAAGTTGGCTTAGCTTCTCTTGAGCCGCATCAAGTTCCGCTTTGTAATCGTCACATTGTTGGCGTGAATCAGCCAAATGACTGTCGCTCGATTCAGCCTCGCTTTTGAGTCGTTGTTTTTCGTCAAAAAACTCCTGATGCTGGTGTCTAAGTTCCTTTACAGATTGAGTCAACGCATCGACTTGAGAACCATATTTGGCTTTGGATTCCGTTAACGATTTGAATTGTGTGTCGCCGGAGCTGACTAACCGACCTATCTCGGAAATCAACGCCATCAATTCCGAAAACTGAAACCGGCTCGATTCATTTTCTGAGCGATAAGATTCCAGTGCGGTATCCAATTCGCTCAGACGGGTTTCCATTCGTTTCAGTTCGTCAGCCGAATCACGATAATTCAGCTCCGCCGTCTCCAATTCCGCGGCGGTGGTTTCGATCAATGACTTAAATTCTTGGGTTCGTTTGTTGGTGCGTTCAATCTGTATACGAAGCTGTTCGTCGCGTTCGCCAAGGTCGGTCAATCGCGATTGGTTTAGCGAAATTAACGATTCAGCCTGAGCAATTTTCTCTCGATAGTCTGCCGCCAGCTCCTGCTGCTGCTGCAGTCTTGCCGAAATCTTGTCGAGTTCGGATTCAAATTCTCTGGCTCGACTCTCTCGTTCGCTGATTTGCGTTTGTAGCTCATTCGATTGTTTCTGGGTATTTTGAACTTCGGCTTCAGAGGCCTCGAGTTTTTCGGAAAAGGTCCGCCAGTCCTTCATGCCGACATACGTACGCAACTGTTGAAGTCGCTCGGTGTACTCCTTGTAGCGAACTGCCTTGGAGGCTTGAGATTTGACGCGTCGATAACGACTTCCGACTTCTTCGACGATATCGGCAAGGCGAATCAAACTAGCGTCGACACGGGCAAGGCGTCTTTCTGCTTCGATTTTTTTGGCTTTGAAGCGACTAATGCCTGCCGCCTCTTCAAAAATCGCTCGTCGATCCTTTGCGTTCGCTTGCAACAAACGATCGACTTTACCTTGCTCAATCAGACTATAGGCGTCGGTTCCGATCCCGGTACCACGGAACAGGTTTCTGATGTCTTTGAGCCGACTCGTTTCACCGTTGATCAGATATTCTGTTTCGCCGCTTCGGTAGACTCGGCGGCCGACGTGAACTTCATCTGCGTCGAAGGGGAATTGCCCGTCGTTGTTTTCCAGAATCAAGGTCGCCGTCGCTGCATTCGCCGGCTTCCGAGCCCCGGCTCCGGTCGATCCTTTGAAGATGACATCGGACATGTCTTTGCCGCGCAGACTCTTAGCGCTTTGCTCACCAAGCACCCATTTGATGGCATCGACGATATTTGATTTGCCCGAGCCATTGGGACCGACGACGACCGTAATCCCGGGCGGAAACTCAAAACGAGTCTTGTCGGCAAAGCTCTTAAAGCCACTGATTTCGAGGGCTTTAAGCATGCAACTTTCCGTAACTTGTTAATATGACAGTAATTATGGCCAGAACAGGGTTAGCCTTATTGGCACTCAAAACCGTTCGATAGGGGGACTGAAGGATCTCTCTTGTTTTTACGCGAGATTCTTCGGTCGCTAAAGCTCCCTTAGAATGACTTTGGCTATTTCTTGGCTAAATAACGGTAATGCCCCACCATTGGCCAGCAGGCGGGTATCCAACCTCATTCGCCACCGGTGAACCAATCTTTCATTCTACTCAATGGGGACTTTGTTTCGCCCCTATTTTTTGCGGCATTTGCAGAACTAAGCTCGTCAGTTTTGGCACGTTGAATCCGTTTTTCGCTGGTGTCCCCGGTCCGAAATAGCTCCGGTAAAGGGCCCGCGAAAGAGCGATTTGACTTTTCTGGTTGGTCGTCAGCGGCCGATTGATGATCGGATTTACCTCCGAATCGGGGCACGGCGTTGACCACCAGTCGAGTGTTTAACCGGCCGTTTTGTTTAGCCTCACGGAACATCGTCAACAACGTGCTGTAGTCACAGCCAACTTCAGACAAGGAACGAACCAAGTCGGGAATATTGGTCGAACAGACTTTGCGCTGTTCACCGTTGCGTTTAAACCGGGTGATGCGAATTTTTCCGTCGCCATCGCCTTTGACCGTCAAACCTGGAGTGACGTAAAGAAGGTCGTCCGACACATTTTGGTTTTCTCCAAAGCATACCAATTCCGGCCTCTGGGAACGGGAAAAATGCATCATTGGATCGGTGTCTGAAGCAACCACGTGGAAGTAGAAATCCTCCATCGGAGTTCCTTTGACAATCGGATCGTGCGGTGAGCTCGTTCGCAATGATCGGAAGGCGCCATATCTTGTTTCAGCGCTTTCGGAGTGCATTAGCTTAGCAAGTGCGGAATCCGCCGCAATGTCGTCCAGGGAAGCGATCGCCGTCAATGCATGCCACCGAAACGCCGAATCAGTCTCGGCGGCTTTTTGCAGAATCTCAAGTCCAGCGGACTCGCCCATATAGGCAAGGGCCTGCGCGGCGTGAAATTTGACTTCCATGTCGTGGTGCCGCAAAGATCGTTTCAGCGCCGGAACGGCTTCTTTGCCAAAACCTTCCAGCCGGAGTGCCGTTTCCAGACAGTCGATTGATTCAGTCATCTTCTGATCGAGCAGATCCAGGCGGTTGACCCGTTTATCGTCGGATTCATCAAACGCGATATTCATGATGACTTGCAAATATCGACCGACGTTGAGGCGATATTCGTCTGGCACCTGCAATTCAACGACTTTGTCGTTTTTCGGAGTCGCAACTCCTTTTCGCCCCGATTGGTCCACCGTTTTGAATCGTTCATTGATTGCCCGGGCAATACTGGTCGTCGTTCGCACTGAATGGTCCGTACGCATCGTTAACCCAATCGGGCGGTCTTCCGTGGCGATGCCCCCACCAAAGATCCAACCACGTACCTTGTTGGGGCGGTCCTGGCGCGATTCGAACACCGAATTCACCAAAACGCTACCTTTTGCATAGCCTGTCACATGACCCTGTTTGACACCGCGACCGAGCAATGCCATGGGTCGCATCCTCGTCTCCACCAGGTAGCCGTGCTCAAGGCTGCTGGTCTCAGTTTTGGGCAGCGTCTTGACTTCGACATCAAATCGGTCCCCCTTGCGAATCGCTGGTGGCAATAAACCCTGCAACACCACCAACGAAGAATTTTTACTCGACAAAAGCGTTGAAGAATTCTCGACTCCGCGCGACTTCATCTCCGCAATCAGATGGTCTCGCTGACCGCTGGCAACCGGATTACTGCCTGTTCCATCAAGGTTCATCACCATCCCAATACCCTCGATCTTGGCGAAATTCATTCCGAAGATCCGGCAAGCATCGGCAATGTATTTGGTCTCCGAGACTTCTTCAGAGAGCTTGATCATTTGGTCATCAGGACTCTGCCCACGCTTGATCATGTTGGTGCATCCGCAGAGAGAAACGATTAAACCTGCGATGAAGAACCGTCTGCCAAATTGAAGGTTCGCGCGTGCTGTTTGATTTTTTTGCTGTCGAGTCTTCATATCGAAGCCTTCCTTGGCTGGCCGATGCAACCACCGTAGTCATGAGCGCAATCCTGGCGCATGGAATGGATTGGAGCGCGAGATTAGACGCTGATTGGCTAAACGTCAATGCGGAAGAATGGCGGTGAAAGACCAGTTTTCGTTTCGCAAGCATTTCCTAGCTGGCAAAGTGTGATTTTGCAGCGCGAGTCGGTCGATATCCGAATCCTCCCGATCCGCATAATCCTTCTGATCCGATCCGGATAACGGGCTAATTGGCTTAAAGTCGGCGCTACGTCCTTCCGACAAAAAAAGTTAAAAATTGGCAATCATACTCTCGAAAGGGCTTAGAAAGTTGGCGAAATTGAAAAACGAGTTTAACAAGGACTCCGTTTCAGCCTCGTCTTCTCACTTTACCGAAAACACCAGCTAGCCACCAGATTTCGCCTTCCACTGATACGCCAACAAAACCCTCATCTTGTCAATATTGTGCCCTTTAGCACGAGAGTTCTCGCCGAACATGATTCTCAAACGACTTATTGCTCGCTTATTGATCCCTTTGTATTCGATTTGGCATGGGTTGGAGGTTCTCTTGGATGGCCTCGTCGACTTATGCACGACGATCAAATGGTGTTTCGCCCGCGGGCCTTTTGATGAAATGAAGGAGTATTCGTTAGCGATTTCCGAATTCCTGAGGCGTAAATTTGGAATTTAATTGCATGGGAATGAAAGACGCTTTGCAAAGTTTTTCCCGTCTCGACACCCGCGATTAGTCGGTGCCGCACGGAGTACGTGTCTACGACTACGAGTACGACTACGAGTACGAGTACGAGTACGTGTATGAGTACGTGTATGAGTATGAGTATGACTACGACTACGAAGACGACTAAGAATACGAGTACGATAACGATTTAGTCGATGACCCTAGAATTACCCGGTTAACACTGCTTCCTGCCAACTGCTTTCTGCCAACTGGTCTACCCGCCGCCACCTTGCCCACCAGGGCGGAGCCGGATCCTACCGAGAACTGTCCCGTTGATACGGTAGTTGTCGCCGACGTTGTAGCTGGCAACATACAGATCACCACGAATCTCACCGTTGTGCGTGAATTGGTTGAAGTCAGCACCAAGCAGGACGCTGACGTTTCCAATTACCAACGCGGAACTATCGATAAAAACTTGATCGGTTCCATCGGTCGAATTGAAGTAAAAGTCGGTTGTAAAGCGACCGTCGACTCGTACAAAGTCGTTACCGCCGAACAAAATCACTCCTACTCGTTGAGAAACGGAGCTGTTCTCATCAAAGAAAACCGAATCCGTATCAAATCCACCTCGAACGAAAAGGCGATTGTAGTCTCCATCCAAAAACAGGACGTTACTTCCGTTGCCCATTACGAAACTGGCGGTATTGTTCACGTCAAAGGTGGTCACTGTATCACGGTCTTCGCCACCGCGAAAATAGAGATTTTCGGTGATCGTCGCAAAGCATTCAAATCGGTTTTCGCCGTCGCCCGGAATGATACCGGCGAATTCCGCTTGAGTCGAGCCTGGAGCTAGGGTCGAACCAAGAGTAACATTGTCAGCGTCAACTCCACCGCGATATCGAAATCTTCGCGAGTTATTTTGAGCCAAAAAGGAATTGGACCCATCGAATCCTGAAACTGCTGTGATTCTTGTCGTGTCGACGTTCGTCACGACTGTGTCTTGACCACTTCCGCCTTTGTAGATCACGCGCATGATCGGTACGTTTCCGGTGATCTCAAAATCGTTGGTACCATCGCTCAATTCCACAACCACGTTGTCGATGGCTTCGTTCAGCAAGTTGATTCGAACAGTGTCATTAAGCGGACTGGGATTGATTCTGACGACAATATTTTGCCGAACTCCGTTAACGGTTGCGACGGGAGCACCATTGTCCGTGATCTGGAATTGCTGGTTGCCCAGCGCGTTGATCTGAACGAGGCCATCGGAGAACCCCCTGACGGATAACGAACCGGTTTGGGTCACGGATGCGGTAACGGTAAGGCAGATTCTGTCCTCGAGCTTGCGATAGTCGAATTGAGATCTCTTTGTTCGTTTAGGGCGTTTCATTTTTTTCCTCTTCTGTGAAATCGGTCGGTTCGCCTCCGCGCGTAGATTCGCAGTTCCTCAATTGATCAGCCCCTGATACTCCGAAGTATACTTTTGCGGTCGAAAACAATCAAACAAATCCAATAGTCTGTCGTTGCCAGTGCGAATGGCTGGATGGCCGTATTTGAGTATTGAGTCTCGATGGGAACTCTAGTTATGGCTGTTCGCTCCGCTGGAGAACTACCGAGCCGCAAAATGGCGACCCGCCGGTTTGGCTGCTTGACTGTGCGGCGATTCACATCGATCATGATGCAAATGATTCTTCAGTTTGCAAGTTGGAAAACAATGGTAAAAACTCACGCGGCCATCGTTCTGACAATTTTGGCATTTTCGGCTTCGGCAACGGCACAAACCGAGGTCGACACTTTGATCGTTGGGGGTCATGTATTTGAAACGAGTTCAAAATCGTTTAAGGAAACTATCGCGATCGCCATCAAAGACGGACGGCTGTTGAGTCTTGATCGGCCTGTGAGCGATTTTAAGGCAGTGAAGACGATTGAGTTGACCGACGAAGAGTACGTTTTGCCCGGGCTGATCGATTGTCACGCGCATTACAACGTCCGTCTGTTCAAAAAACGGCGTGAAGAATTTGCCGTGATGCCCGTAATTTATCTGGCCAATGGCATCACGACAACTTTCTCCTGCGGTGAATTCGCACCGGAAGAAATGTTGGCTTTGCGAAAACGGATCGAATCAGGCGAACAGATCGGGCCTCAGCTACTTAATAGTGGTCCGTACTTTGGACGAGCCCGACCTGGTTGGCGCGGGAAGAAGCCCGCCGAGGAAATACGGGATGAAGTCGATTTTTGGTCCAGGCAGGGTGTGGGCGGTTTCAAGGCCAAAGCCATTGATCCCGATTCGTTAAAAGTACTGGTTGAACAAGCTCACCAACATGGTTTGACCGTGACAGGGCACCTGGATTCCGGCTTCCGCAATTCGGTCAATCCTCGCGATGCCATCGAATTAGGAATCGATCGCATCGAACATTTTATCGGCGGAGACGCGATGTCTGATTCGAAGTCCGCTTATGCGGTGCTCGGAAATATCACTCGGGATATGCCGGAATACGAAAAAGCCGTACAGTTGTTCGTCGACAAAAACGTTGTTTTCGACGCGACGCTAACGGCTTATGGCTATCCCGGACTTCCCAAAGAAGAGTACGACTACTGGATCGACGAGCGAAAGTTTTTCACGCCTTTTGTGCAGGAACATGTTCAGAATCGGAAGCCAAAAAGACCGATGCAAGTCTTCGAGGATATCTACCTGGCCAAACAAAAGACGATTTCTGCGTTTCACGAAGCCGGCGGGAAACTCTCGATGGGAACGGACCACGTGAGCGACGGAACGTATCTACCCGGATTCGGTGCGCACCGGGAACTTGACGCATTCGTTCGCAACGGTATTCCGGCGGTTGACGCTCTGTTGATTGGAACGATCAACGGTGCTCGCGCACTCAAGATTGAAAAAGATTATGGCTCGATCGAAAATGGCAAAGTGGCTGATTTGTTCATCGTCAAAGGCGATCCTATCAAGAGCATTCGTAACACGCGCAACGTGAAAACGGTGATTCGAGCCGGTAAAATCTATGACGCGGCCAATTTGCTGGAAAGCGTCCGTGGCAAACTCGGCCCGGCCGACGAAGATGAAACACAAGATTGGTAGAAATGGGGATGTTGGTTTGATTTGAACCACTGATTTCCCAGCGCGGCTTACGCCGCAACCAAAAATTGAAACAGGAGGAAACGAAGGAAACCGAGAATGGATCAGAGCCGTGAAAATATCAACAACAACCGCCAAGGTGATGTATTGACTACCGAGACATTTGACTTTGCCGTTGGACGCAACTCCGTTTCCTCTGCGATCTCCTGTTCGAAAATTTGCGCAGCAGACAAAGCTTTAAACCGTTAGTAACATGGATGAAGGAGCGCAACGTGAACAAACAATTGATTCACAAGGAACTGACCAGATCCGGAATTGCATTTTATTGGCAGACGTGTCGACCGATAACAACATGCCTGATTTTTGTACTTGCTTTGATATTCGTTGTTCAAGACTCAATCGGTCAAGAGCCAAGCTCCAAAACGGTCAAAGTGTTTATTCTGGCCGGCCAGTCGAATATGCAAGGGCACGGAGTTGTCGATTTGACGCACAGGAAAGACTACAACTCGGGAAAAGGCTCGCTCATTCGCGTGAAGAGGCAAGGCAGTAACAAAAAACGAATGGCCCACATTACGGACAGTGATGGCAGCTGGCGGACTCGCAACGATGTGTGGGTTCGATATCAGACAGAAAACGCACTTAAGAAGGGCCCCTTAACAATTGGCTTCACCGCTTACGAAG
>JAHEJI010000023.1:0-4789 GCA_024638965.1 Planctomycetaceae bacterium | reverse complement strand
TTGGTCACGCGGTTGGCGATGCTTTTGATGAACCTGTCGTCATTATCAAAACGGCTTGGGGCGGAAAGAGCCTTTTCAAGGATTTTCGCCCCCCCAGTTCCGGCGGCGAAGTCGGGCCGAACTATACAAAAATGCTGGAAGAAATAGATACGACGCTAGACAATTTTGCGGCGGAGTTTCCCCAACTGAATAACCGGCGGCCCGAAGTGGCTGGTTTTGTCTGGCAACAAGGCTGGAACGACATGATTAGTGAAGAAGCGACAGCAGAATACAAGCAGAACCTGTTAAACCTGATCAAAGATGTGCGCGCCAAATTTGACAATCCAAACCTGCCATTCGTTTACGGCGAATTGGGCAACGGTGGTAGCAAGGGGGATGCGAAAATGTATTCCTTTCGAACTGCTCAGGCGTTAGCTGCATTAGAAGCCGATCCCAACGTCGCCTTTGTCAAAACAACGAGTTTCGCCCGTCCAGCTGACCACTCGCCCAATCCTGGTCACTTACATCACTGGTACGGAAATGCTGAAAGTTATTTTTTGCTTGGCGACGCGCTGGCGAAGGAAATGATCAGACTGGCAAAGAACGGTCTTCCCAAAGTTCTGATTTTGGGCGATTCAATTTCCATTGGATACACACCTATTGTCAAGTGGATGCTGAGTTCCGAGGCCCGCGTCTTTCGTCCACAGACGGGTAAGAACAAACCTGAAAACTGCCAAAGCACTCGGCATGGCGCCATTAATATCGATCGCTGGTTGCGTGATCATGATGGCAATTGGGACCTTATCCATTTCAATTTTGGACTGCACGACATCAAACATCGTGATCCTAAAAGCCATAAACCGTCCAATAATCCAAAGCATCCCATGTGGGTCACTCCATCAGTTTATGAAAGCCAATTGAGACTAATCGTTGCCAAGCTGAAAATGACTGGCGCAAAACTGATCTTTGCAACAACGACTCCGGTACCCGAAGGCGTTAGGCCGTTTCGAGCGACAACCGACCCACAAAAATACAACGAGATTGCGTTGCGAGTGATGAAGGAAAACGGCGTTGAGATCAATGATCTTTATGAGCTCGCTAATTCACGATTATCCGAAATCCAGATTCCCAATAACGTTCACTTCACAGAAAAGGGTTCCGAAATTCTGGGAGTCCAAGTCGCCAACGCAATTCGGAGCAAGTTGAAAGAAGCGGCCCGCAAATAGAATTTTCTGGGATCAGCAGGTAGGCAGGAACGAGCCGTGGCGCTGTTCCGGTATTACCGAGGTGTGTTGCCGGAACTACATACGTGTGTTGCGTTCGTTCAAACACGTGAACGGCTTGGCGTCAAAAAAATCGCCTAAGTTTGCCCGCGTTTTTTGAGATAGTTTGGATGATCGGCTTTGCCCGTCAGTTCATACAAGAATCGGCTGGGGATCGTATCACGAGGCTTTCCCCATTTTCGCCTCGTCAGAGCCATCGACAAAGTCAGCCGTTCTTCGGCGCGCGTCACACCGACGTAACAAAGTCGCCGCTCTTCATCCACGCCAGCTTCGTCGTCCAAAAGTGAACGATGATGAGGCAGAATGCCTTCTTCCAGGCCGACGATGTACACCTCGGGAAACTCAAGTCCCTTGGCGCTATGCATCGTCATCAGCGCGATCGCATTTTTCTTGAGCTGTTTTTCTTTCTCGTCATCGACCTCCTGATCGCCCAAAACCAGCCGATCCAGAAAATCGGTCAACTGCGGATTGTCCGTTGACTGTTCAAATTCACCGAGTGCATTGACAATTTGTTCGACAACGGACCACCGTGATTCGCGTTCGTCGTTGTCGGAATAAATACGCTCCAGCTCGGAGCGATAATTCGTGGCCTGAATCAAATTGCGCGTTGTATCGACGAGCGATTGGTTCTGGCCTGCATCGCGAACATCTTGAATGATGCTGGAGAGCCGATTCAGTCCCTTAATCGTCGCCGGTGGCAGATTGGGGCGCGCGACGTGGCCCGTGACCACGTCCCACAAAGACTGTTTTTGTGTAATTGCGTAATTCAACAACGATTCAACTGACTTTTTGCCGACCCCCCGAGGCGGCGTGTTGATCACGCGGAGCACGGAAACTTCATCGGGCGATCCTTCCACCATTCTCAGGAAAGACAAAACGTCTTTGACTTCCTTGCGATCAAAAAACGACATTCCTCCAACCAGAACATAGGGCAAGTTTGCTTTTCGCAGCTCCGTTTCGAACGGGCGTGGTTGTTCGTTGGTTCGAAACAGAATTGCAAAATCGCGAGGTTCTCGCCCAGGTTCCTGCAAACGTCGCCGAATCGAATAAACCGTTTCGGCCGCTTCTTGAGTCTCGTTGGGAAATTGAAAAATCGCCGGTTGAGGACCACCTGGCCGCCCGGAACGGAGAACTTTGTCGTGTCGCAGCTTATTGAACTTGATCAGCTGGTTCGCGGAATCGACGATCGAACCGGTCGAACGATAGTTTTCTTCCAAACGAATCACTTTTGCGTCTGGCCAGTCTTGTTGAAAACTGAGAATGTGCTCGACCTCAGCTCCACGCCAGCCGTAAATCGATTGATCATCGTCGCCGACAACGCACAAGTTGCGATGTTTGGCCGTCATCGCCTTTACGATTCGATACTGGCTGGTGTTTGTATCCTGGTATTCATCAATCAACAAATGATCAAAGCGGGCCGATTCACGTTCACAGATGTCTTCGTTCTGTTTGAACAATTGCTCGGTCAAAAGAAGCAAGTCATCGAAATCAACGCAGCCATTATTTCTTAACGCCCTTTGATAACGGTCATAGCCAATGGCGGCGAGATGAGCCTGATCGGTGTCGGAGTCATTGATCGCTTGCGACGGATTCATTGATTTGCACTTCCACTTGCTGACCCAAAACAAAAGCTGGCTGGGTGCCAACATGTTGTCGGGAACGTTGATTTCGCGAAGGACGCTTCTAGCAAGGCTCTCCTGGTCACCCCGGTTGTAAATCGCGAATCGGGCGGGGTAGCCGAGCTGCTCGATGTGGCGACGCAATATCCGGACGCACAATGAGTGAAACGTCGAAATCGAGGGTTGTCTGGGTTTTTGCTTCTTACCGTTTTTGGAGGATGGTCGTTTTCGTCGCGGCAGAAGTTCTTTCAGCCGGACTTGCATTTCATTGGCGGCTTTATTGGTAAAAGTAACTCCCAGGATCCGGTCTGGGGCGATCCCATGCGTGATTAGGTTGGCAATCCGAAAAGTGATGACGCGCGTCTTGCCCGTACCGGCTCCCGCCAACACAAGAAGCGGTCCTGAGAGAGTATTTACGGCTTCAAGTTGGGGAGCATTGAGGGACATCTGTACGATTGTCAGTTGGGCAACTTGTTGTGAAACGTGTGGGCAAATCTTAAATGTTAATCAACACTCGCGCGCGCGATCAGGGGTGGATCGGCTGATCGTAACGCAATGGATAACCATCAATTACTGGAATACGAATGACGAACAACGAATTTTAAACGCAGCTGTATTGCAGCCGAACATCTGTAATTTTGGAATCAGGGCCCGAGGTTGGGCCAGGAAGGCGGTGTTTGGCAGATCTGTTAGCGTCAGCCAACTCTTCACCATATCGTCATTCGAAATTCCTTGTTCGGCGGTCTGCGGTTTGGTCATCCGACTGTCAAAAATTGGCCTGTTACCTGCTTTTACCTGGCCCACCGAGAAGGGTCGCTATTGCCGTTAGAATTACACAACTCTATACTGTCCGATTGGTAAACGTGGAAACATATTCAGCAAGTCGCGAACCAGATTCGCCCCAAAAATGACTAAAAAAGAAAAAAAAGAAGAACTCCACCTCGACGAAAACGACTTAACGGCCTGGATTGAAAAAAAGATTGGCCATCTTAAGCCATACACGTCACACATTGCTTTGGCCGCTGCCTTGGCGTTTGCAGGGTTTATGGCGATTACCTACTTCATTAACGCCCGTCAAACTGCGTACGCGGACCAATGGCGAGAATTGAGCTTAGCGAATACAGATCTTTTGTTGAACCAAAATACGTCTCGACTCTTGAACGTTGCCGAAGATTACCCGAACCAGCGGGCCGCAATGTGGTCGTTGCAAATCGTAGGCGACTCGGATCTGCAAACCGGGCTTTCAAAAGTCTCGTATGATCGTGAACAAGGTTTTATCGATCTCAAACGTGCAAAAACCAACCTCCAGAAAGTCGTCGATGCGAGTAGCTCCATAAAGTCGGAATCGTTGCAAAAACGTGCGTTGTTCTCAATGGGTTACACCTGTGAGAGCCTGGGTGAATTTGAAGAAGCACGAAAATACTATCAACAGCTGATTGACGAATTCCCCGATTCCGCGTTTGCCCCGCCAGCTCAACGCGGTCTCAATCGTACCAACAATCCTGAGCTGCTCGCTCTTTATGACACGTTCAAAGAGTGGGAGGATATTTCTGCCGAAGCACCAGGTCCGACCGGGCCAACTATTCCAAACCTCGATTTTGACGATTTGGATATTGATGCAATCAATGAACCAAACGCGAGCAAGGATGATTTTGGTACCACGGATGAATCTGCGTCTGCCGACAAACCTGAGAATAACGAAGAAACGACTACAGCGGCACTCAAAAATGTCAGTACGGAGACAGTAGAAGAAAATTCGCCAAAGACCGAAGCTAAAGATGCTCCTCCCCAAACCGTCGAGGATGATTCAGCGCCCAAAAAAGGCGAAGGTGAAGCTGGCGAAGGCGAAGGTGAAGGTGGCGAAGGTGAAGGTGGCGAAAACGAACAAGGTGATGGTGACCATTAGTT
>JAHEJI010000171.1 GCA_024638965.1 Planctomycetaceae bacterium | reverse complement strand
ACATGTACACGCCACCGTATTCATGTCCGTCTTTGCCCTGTTGGTCCTGAAAGTTAGCAGCTTGTCCACCCAGCGTACCGGTAAACGGCGAACGCGGTGTCCGGGTTCGAGCACGTCCCCTAGCCGCGCCGCCACCCCTCGAACCTCGTTCGCGACCTGCAGCTCTTTCGCTCCTGGGTACTTCTCTCGCAGCGGGCTCTTCTTCGGGGGATGCCTGTGCAGCTTCTTCTGCGGTCTTTTCTTCATCGTCAGCCGCTTTTTCGTCACTGCCCTCTGCCTTTGCAGCGTCAGCGTCAGCCTTTTCCTCCTCAGCAGCGACTTTTTTGTCACTCGCCTCGGTATCTTCGTCGCGGCCAGTAACCGGCTCGTCACCACCAGCTCCTCGTTGCCCTCGTCCAGCTCCTCGTTCCCCTCGGCCGGCTCCTCGTTCACGACCAACTCCTCTTTCACCGCTTTCGGCAGTTGGTTGTGCGTCGCTTTGTTGCAGTCGCGGATTCACGGCAAGATCGAGTTCAATATCAACTTGTTTGCGGTCGCGTGAAACAACCAGCTTCACTTTGTCGCCTGCCCGTTTCTTGCGGACTTCAGCAAGCATTCCGGCGTTGGAATGCACGATCGCCCGATCGACGGACACAACAATATCGCCCTCTTTCAACCCCGCTTTTTCGCTTGGTCCGTCAGCCGTTATATCGGTAACACGAGCACCGACCTCTGCATCTTCGGCACGGAGTCCCATGTAGGGAGAGTCGGCCGGCTCTTTAGCAATCATTTCTGTTTCGATGATCGCAAAAACGTATTTCGGATTTTTGCGGTAGTAATCCAGACCGATACGGCCGAGTTTGCAGCTGGGGAGTCCATCGGTGATTCGCTTAAACGACTCGCCCGCGTCGATGGTTCTATAAATTGCGCTGCCTTCGCCGTATTTTTTTTCTGGATCATTGCCGTCAAAACCGTCCCGCTGTCTTTCGTATGTCGCAATCAAAACTTCGTCGGGATTCTTAGGATTAATCTGAACATCAACCACGCCGGTTTTGTCGTTGACGTACAAGATCTTCTTCCAGTTTTCGCCACCGTCGGTTGTCTTGAATAACCCGCGTTCCGGGTTGGGTCCCCACAATCGACCAAGTGAGCCGACGTAGACGATGTTTGGATCTTTAGGGTGAATTGCGATCGCGCCTGTTTGAAAGGTCTTGTTCAAACCCATGTTCTTCCACGTCTCGCCACCATCGGTTGACTTGTATACGCCATCGCCCCAGGAAACGCTGTTCCGTGGATTAGATTCGCCTGTCCCAACCCAGACAATATTTTTGTCCGATTGAGCGACTTGGACGTCTCCGATTGAAACAGTCGGTTGATCGTCAAACTGATGTTCGAAGTTGATTCCGTTATTGGTTGTTTTGAGAAGTCCGCCAGACGCCGAAGCGGCCCACCAGATGCAAGGATCTTCTTCATAAACGGCCAACGCTGTGATCCGGCCCATCATGTTCGCGGGACCGATCGATCGGAATTTGATTTGATCCGACCAGTCTTTTGATACTTTGGTCTTTTCTTGGCCAAAAGCATTCGAAAAGCATGACGACAAGATCAGTATCGCCACAAACGAACTGACGCCCTTGAAAGCAAAATCACTGCGAAACATCTCGAACTCCCAACCTGAATCGTTATTGTCGACGAGCCAACTGTGCCAGAGGACTACTCATGATAACATCGACAAATTGGCCACACAAACGATTGGGGTGGGGTTGTCAGGAATATCAGATAATTAAAATGGTGAATTGAGAGGCGGCCGATTCTTTCTTCGGAAATCCTTTTTTTATCTTGTAACGAACGACGAATATAATATGGCGCCTTCCTGGAATCGGTGGTCGAGAAAGCTGCATCGATGGGGTGCGGTCATCATTTGTTTGCCCCTTTTACTGGTGATTGTCACCGGATTGCTCTTGCAGGTGAAAAAACAAATCGCCTGGGTTCAACCCGCCACCGCTCAGGGAGTTGGCAACTCTCCGACTGTTAGTTGGGACACGATCCTCCAAGCGACTTGTTCGGTACCCGAATCGGAAGTCAACTCGTGGTCGGAAATTGAGCGAGTTGACGTGCGGCCTGACAAAGGCATCGTAAAAGTACGCTGCAAGAACCGGTGGGAAGTCCAAGTCGATTTTCAAACCGGTAATGTGGTTGCGTCAAATTACCGCAGGTCAGACTTTATTGAATCCCTTCACGACGGTTCGTTTTTTACGGATCGCGCCAAATTGTGGATTTTTCTCCCCAACGGCATCGTGCTTCTGGGGCTCTGGTTCACCGGCCTTTACTTGTGGTGGCTACCGATCAGTGTGAAACGAAAAAAAGCCCGAGCAAAAAAGTAGAATA
This sequence comes from Planctomycetaceae bacterium, assembly GCA_024638965.1. Classification (GTDB taxonomy): domain Bacteria; phylum Planctomycetota; class Planctomycetia; order Pirellulales; family Pirellulaceae; genus Mariniblastus. Next base: position 10,340 of record JAHEJI010000171.1, on the reverse strand, counting down.
ACTGAGTATCGGCGAACAAGTTTCTCTGTTCACAAACGAATGAACTTGTGGCCCAACTTTCGACCCTTACGAAAAGGTGACTCATGATTGATACACGGTGCCCCCAATGTCAAAAACATTTTTCGTTGACCGACCAATTGGCGGGTGAAATGGTCCGTTGCAAGGAGTGTTCGTCCGTCTTCCGGGTGCCACTCGGCGGTACGGATGAAGTCGAGGTCGTTGACGTTCCATCATCAGGGCCGATGTACAAACCGCGCGGCCGAGTTTCGGACGAAATTGACTATGAAATTTTCGGCACGGAGATGCAATACGTTGAAATCGTTCTGGATCCCGGTGAAAAGGTGATCGCCGAAGCCGGGATGATGATGTATATGGACAACGTGATTCAAATGGAAACCATGTTTGGCAGTCCGGGAAGCGGCGACGGCGGGTTCTGGCAGAAAGTCAAATCGGCCGGCAAACGAGTAATCACTGGCGAGTCGATGTTTATCACGACTTTTTCGAACTCCGGAATGGAACGAGCTCGAGTTGCGTTTGCTTCTCCGTATCCCGGCAAAATCATTCCACTTCATTTGGATCAGTTGGGCGGCGAACTTGTTTGCCAAAAAGACGCGTTTCTCTGTGGCGCGCGTGGCATTGAAATCGAAATTGCGTTCAACAAAAAAATCGGAGTCGGATTGTTCGGGGGTGAAGGCTTCATCATGCAGCGATTAACGGGCGATGGGATTGCCTGTTGCCACGCTGGGGGAACAATTCTTGAACGGCAGCTGGCCCCCGGCGAAGTTTTGAGAATCGATACCGGCTGTATCGTTGCATTGGCTCCAAGCGTCAGTTATGACGTCCAGCTTGTCGGTGGAATCAAGAATACGCTGTTCGGCGGGGAAGGATTATTTTTGGCGACTCTAACCGGCCCGGGGCATATCTGGCTTCAGTCTTTACCGTTCAGTCGTCTTGCCGGCCGAGTCGCCGCAGTCACCGGATTCAATCGCGGTACCAAAGGCGAAGGTTCCGTTCTCGATATTGGCGGATTTGGCAAGATGATTTTGGGTGACCGATAACATGAGCATTCTCGTTACCGGTGGAACCGGGTTTGTCGGAAGCAAGTTGGTTCACAGGTTGGATGATTGCGTCATCACCAGTCGAAATGCCGAAAACGCAAAATCAAAATTTGGCACAGAAGTTACCTCTGCCATTCAGTGGGACTACGAACAAGGACAACTCGTGTTCCCAGCGGGACTGCAACTGGAGAGTGTCGTTAATTTGATGGGTGAGCCGATCGGCGAGGGACGCTGGACCACGCAAAAGAAAAAACGCATTAAGGAAAGTCGCGTTAAAGGTACCGAACAGCTTGTCAAAGCGATTTTGCAAATGCCGCAAAAACCAGAGGTTGTCGTTTCAGCTTCTGCGGTTGGTATCTATGGCCATTGTGGCGAAGAGATCGTCGACGAAAACACGCCTGCCAATTCCGATTTTCTGGCCAACGTTTGTACCGCGTGGGAGAATGCGACGATTCCCCTTAAAGAAGCTGGTGTTCGAGTGGTTCTGCTCCGAATTGGAGTGGTTTTGGGCAAAGACGGTGGAGCATTAGCCAAACTATTACCCGTTTTCCGGAAGGGTGCAGGCGGAAGACTCGGCAGTGGAAAACAATACGTACCCTGGATTCATATTGACGATTTGGTTGGTATGATCTTGTGGGCGATCCAAAACCAGGAGATCGAGGGTCCCGTTAATGGAACAGCGCCGAATCCGGTCCGAAATTCCGAAATGACAAAAGCCATCGCTGCTGCTGTCCGGCGACCCGCACTGTTGCCGGTCCCGAAATATGTTTTGAGGTCATTATTAGGCGAATTTGCGGATTCACTATTTGCTTCTCAGCGTGTGGTGCCTGAAGTCGCCTTTCGCCGTGGTTACCAATTCAAATTTCCAAATATTCAAGTTGCTTTAAATAACATCGTAAACTCATGAGCTGGATTGGACTCGATATCGGCGGTGCGAATATCAAAGTCGCGTTTGAGGATAGAACAGCCAAGTCGATTGAGTTTCCGCTTTGGAAAAAATCTTCCTTGCTTCCGCAGACTCTTAAAGAAGTTCTGAAGCCGGCCATCGACGGCTGCAAATTCGCGGTGACGATGAGCGGTGAACTGGCAGATTGTTTTGAGACGAAAAACCAGGGCGTCGAGTTTATTGTCAACTCTCTGACGGAGGTTGTTCCGGCGGAAAACGTTTTTATCTACCAGACAACGGGAAGTTTCGTGACTCCAGCAGTTGCGATTCGGGACTGGATCAAAACGGCAGCATCCAATTGGCACGCGCTCACTCGATACGCGGCTCGGTTTCTCCCCGACCAAACCGGAATCGTCATCGATATCGGCTCAACGACAACGGACGTGATCCCGGTCGCCAAGGGCACGCCCGTCAGCAAAGCCAAAACGGACGTGCAGCGCCTCCAATCCAGCGAACTTGTTTACACCGGAATCACGCGTAGTCCAATTTGCAGTCTGATCAATTCAGTCGAAATCGGTGGTATCTCAACGTTGCTTGCCCGCGAGCTGTTCGCAACCACTCTGGACGCCCATTTGTATGTTGGAAACATCAGGCAGTCACAGAGCGGTGAATCAACCGCCGATGGACGACCGGCAACAATTCGGTGCGCCGTCAAACGGTTGACACGCATGGTTTGTGCGGACGCGGATGAAATTGATCCGACCGACGTCCGGACAATTGCAGAAACTACGATTGCGGCTCAGGAGTCCGCGATTCGTGAAGCCCTCCAGACCGTTAAAAAAAATAATCCGGAATGTAAAAAAGCGTTCCTGATTTCGGGAACTGGCGACTGGCTCGCCAAAAACGTTCTTCGAACCAGCCAAGCCAAAGTTCATTTTCTTGAACTCGCAAAACTTGAGTCGCCACAAATCAATGCGTGCGCCCCGGCGTTTGCGGTCGCGACGTTGGCCAACGAAGCGGGGGTTTAAATGTTTCACGACTCGCGGTTAATTCGCGTGGTCAAAGTTGGTGGGAGTCTTTTTGAATTTGACCAGGCTCCCGAAAACGTACGCCGCTGGATCGTTTGCCAGGAACCAGCCACCAACGTATTGATTGCAGGCGGTGGTCGCACCGTTGACTCCGTTCGCAAACTTCAAAAGCAACTTGCGATAGATGATTCCGCAGCCCATTGGATGGCGATTGAGATGTTGGACGTGACGTCACGCATTCTCGCAAACTGGTTGCCGGATTATGAAATAGTTAACAAAGTTGCTGACATCATTAGGTCAAAAGGGGAAGAGGACTTTGTTTTCGAGCCCGTGAACTGGCTGCGGCACAAATCCAAATTGCCCGCATCCTGGGACGCAACCTCCGATTCCATCGCTGCCGAAATTGCCGCCTCGATACGAAGCTACGAAAGACGAGTTGAACTCGTTCTTCTGAAATCCTGCCTGCCGGATGCGCGTTGTATGCATTCGCTCAGCGCACTGGAAGGATTCGGCATCGTTGACGACTGTTTTATCCACATCGCTTCTGCAATGGATGTTGTCCGGATTGTCGATCTACGAGACAAACACTTTCAGACGATCGAGTTTTGTTTAGAGCTCGAAAATCGACCTTCACGGTAGAGGTCCGACGCATTGTCATTGAAAAAACGATGGTCATGGTTTTAGCATAGCGTTTCGCATTGATGACACGGCAGAGAACGAAGGATCGGCCAGGAGGTTAAGACCTATTCCTGGCGAAATCAAAGTCACAACCAACACAAAAAACGAATCTTGCGCGCAGAGCCATTTAACGAAGGAATGATTGGGGGATATACTGCACCGTTCCGAACGCGAGGTTTCGTCCCAATTTTCGGCTTTTCTTGTGAAATCGACGAAACTAATATGGACAAAAAGCTGGTAATGCAATATCAAATTACCTTAAATTGCTACAAGGCGATTCAACATGCCTTAAGCCCGATTGCCGAAACGCTCCTATCTCAGTTCCAGATTCAGGTATTCAGATGATTCATCAGAAGTTTATTTTTGAAACCCCAGCGTCAATCACTATCCAGCAACACATTCTCCAGGATCAGCAACGTTTTCCGGGTGCCAGCGGTGAATTCTCATTTCTGCTCTCAGCCATCACGCTTGCCACTAAAAAAATCCAAGCGAAGGTCAGGAGCGCAGGACTGATCGACATCCTCGGCGCGCACGGAGTTGAGAACGTCCAAGGCGAAATACAACAAAAGCTGGATGTGTATGCCAATGAGGCAATGATCCATTGTCTGGCATCGCGTCCCAGCGTCGGGGTTCTGGCTTCGGAAGAAAACGAACAACCGCTCGTCATGCCGCATTTGTCACCGAGTGCCAAATATGCGGTTGTATTTGATCCGCTTGATGGATCCTCCAATATCGATGTGAATGTCAGCGTAGGAACGACGTTCTCCATATTTCGACGGCCGGACGGTGCAGATTTTGAAGATCCCAATGCATGGGTTTTGCAGCCAGGCAACAAACAGATTAGCGCGGGTTACGTTGTATACGGTTCGTCAACCGTAATGGTCTACACGGTCGGCAATGGCGTTCACGGTTTTACGCTTGATCCAAACGTTGGCGCGTACGTGCTCAGTCACGAAAATATGAAAATGCCAGAACAAGGCAGTTGTTATTCAGTGAACGAGGCTTACGCAAACAACTTTCCCCCGGAATATGGTGCCTTCATACAAAGTCTTCGAGACGGCGCGCTTGGTCACAGTTACAAGTCGCGGTACATCGGTTCACTCGTAGCCGATTTTCATCGCACCTTGTTACGGGGCGGAATTTTCATGTATCCGCCCAACAAAACTCACTCGGAAGGAAAATTGCGTTTACTCTACGAGGCGAACCCAATTGCCATGATTGCTGAACAGGCAGGCGGTCGAGCAACTGACTCCAATCAACGAATCCTGGACATTAAGCCAACGGGTGTGCACCAACGATGTCCATTGATCGTTGGTAGCAAATTGGAAATGGAAGCGTTTGAGAAACTCTGCCAATAACGGGTAGGAAGTAGAAAGAATTGGCGGGCTTAGCGGATGAGGTTTGCTTTTCTGCAGTTGATCCAACAACGCGAAACGCTGTACGGCGCTAAGACGGGTGAATTGTTGCACCGTGTTAGTTTGACAGCGCCATATTCGGTCTCTCGCACGGAAAAACACGATGTTTCACGCAGCTGTGAGCGGCAGGGCGCTAGCCGCCGGTTCGATGCAGAAAAACCGGCGGCTAGCGCCTTGCCGCTCATAGAAAATGGCGCTTTCGTTTGGCAAACTGCGATTTAATGAGCCGCGACGCGTAAGCGGACGGGTTCCGATCGCGCGGTGCCTTACGGCCCACGGCTCACAACGGAAACGGCAAAGCCAACGTTTAAACACATGTAGTCAAACGAACAGGCACTGTCCAACCAGTTGCCGTTGCCCAAACCAGGCGTGCAGCGCTTTTTGCTCAGGCGATAATTCTGGTAATTAGCGTTGCCAGATTGTCATTTGCCAAACGCAGCCTAAGCCGCGGGTGCACGAAGACACGAACTTGTTTAACAAAGTCATCGAATTGTCGATTTGCAAGTGTACTTACGACGGGCGAAACCTCGCCTAGCGAACGATACTCGTTTGATCTGGGATAATAAACATCGACATCGAACTGGACTTCCAGACCAACTGGCGGCGCGTCAATCAATACTTCGTTGTCCTTCACCTGCAAATCAAATTCCTGTGCAATCAGGTTTCCCAGGTGTTGGCTTTTTTCCACAAGCACCGGATAAGGCTGTTGTGCCAAAGCGCGGTAGATTTCAGGACTTTCCATAAAACTGTAACTGACCAGGCGTTTATATAGTTGGCGTGTAGGCCCAAACAGGCTGTCAAGCAACGGCTCAGCCTCAGTATCCGCGCCCAACTGCATCAGTTGGCCAATAAAGTCCGCATCGTCTAATCGAAATAGCTGACTGGCGGCGTTGTTGTCGTTGAATGAAACCAGATAAAACGACCTCTGCAGCATCGCCGTAGCGCTGCGAACGGCGTGATGCCAATAAACTTCACTGAACATCACGTACCGAGCAAAAACCATCAGCTCGGCAGCCGTTCGGCCCTTGTGAGTGATCGCCAGTTTATCACCGGGTTCGTTTAGACACAGACTTCCGATTAAGCGGCCGGTATCAAAGTTTTGACCATAAGGGACGCCCGCATGAAGACTGTCACGATAAAGATAGTCCAACTTGTCGACGTCAATCGGTCCAGACAAGATCGAACCGAGTAGAGATTCGGCAATCGAGTCGTGTCGCCGTTCGATTAAACCGATCACGGTCTCCGGATTCAGATTGAATTGGTCATTAATGATTTTGCCGATCTCTCCGCGGCGAATATAGTCACCCGCTACCGTTTCGTGTGCCGGCACATTCCGCATTCCGATGTCTTCGATCGGGTGGCAGAAAGGCCAGTGGCCCAGGTCGTGCAACAATCCCGTCAACAGTAAAGCGACACCTTGTTCAGCGGAAACGATTTTGTTGAATCGCTGATTCGCCCCCAACTGCCTGAGCACCATTAGCGTCATTCGGTAAACACCAAGCGAATGTTCAAACCGACTGTGATTCGCAGCCGGATACACTGTCGAGACGAGTCCCAATTGGCTAATTCGCGACAAGCGCTGGAATTCCGCCGTGTCAACAATTTGCATAATCCGTTTGGTTACGGGAACGTCAATCTGATCCGGAATTCGAATTATATTTTGAGGAGCATTGAGTGCGGCAACTTCTGGAATTTCGAGTACGGATTTCATCAGCAATCCACGAAAAAATCGTCAAGAACAATTGTTTAACGCTAATGCCGTTCAATGGAGAGATTGAAAGCGAGCACGTCATCCTGAAGGAGCCTAGGCGACTGAAGGGAACTCTCGTGTTTTTGCGCTAGATTCTTTGGTCGCTAAAGCTCTCTCAGAATGAATTCGAATATTTCCTTGTTTTATTAAGCGGTATTGTGTTTAACGCCCAGCCGAAGGCGCCGGCTTTGCGTATGCCGGGGCATGGGCGTCAAACGACTCTATAATAAAGTCGCGATATTGGGAGGGCGAGGCTCCCGCCGAGCTGTGAACCACCAAGCAATTTTCGGCTCATCAGGAGCTTCGCCCTCCCGAACATGTTCCCACCCTCGCGAACATGTTCCAAAGTCCGGAATTATTTTTGAATCCTGCCCGCAACGACCATATCTGGACAATCAAAAGGTGCACCTCTCCCTAAAACAGGCAAAGCCAAATCCATGTCGCAAGTTGATTGGCGCTTTGATTTCCAACGTCTAACAATCGGACGCCCAACTCTGGATTAGGAGAAGCCGTTTCGGTCATTCCAGGAAGTGTTCCGATACCGACGATCAGGCGGCCAACCAAACAAATCCCCAAATACATCCCGAAATGAACGATGCCCATAAAGTAGTCGAGATCCAGTGTCAGCATTGATGCCGCGGCGCCCAGCGCGATCATGCCTCCGATCGCGGAACCCCACGAGCCCATTTCGTATCCATCAAAAGCGTATTTGGCAATCGGCATAAGAAACCAGAGTGCGGCATAGATCGCGCTACAAACGAGGACCCGAACCCAAAGTTCCTTGCCCACAAAACTTCCCAAATCCTGGTCGCGCAGAAACGTGTAAGTACCGAATACGATTGGAGGCGCGATTAGGAAAGCTGCCAACCATAAGATTGGCGGTGGAAAACTCGATTTATCGGGCACCATGATCCTCAGAACCAGGGCACCGACAAAAAAACCAAGGACCGATGTAGCGATCAGAGTCAGCTGGACCGAAGAGAGATTCGTTTCTGGTCTTTCAATCGGTTTGAGGATCGGGCGGCCTGAAGTGTCTTTGGGGCCTGTTTCCGGAACGTGGATAACAACTTCTTCTTCCAGCGCAGGGATCTTGATCACTTTCTTGCACTTGGGACAAGGGCCTTCTTTGCCCGCAAACTTTTCACTTACGTTAAATCGTGTGTGACAACCGGAACAAGTTACTCTTATTGGCATGATCGAATCGTGTTGTGCAAGACTTGGAAGGCGAATTTCCATGGCATTGCGGTTGGTCGCCCGAAAATCGAATTCCACAGTTTGACAGACCGTTAGCACATGTCCAGCAGTTCGTGCTCGGTAATCATGTGAAAACCGTGATCCGCAAGCGTTTGTTGCGCAGCGTCTACGTTATCCACCATCAATGCAATTGCCATATGGCCCTCTTGACGCACAAACAGCGGATAAGACTGGACAAGATTAATTTCGGCTCGTAAAAGCGCGCTGCAAACCGTGAGTAAAGGCTGAGCCTCGTGGGGAAGAAGCAGAGCGACCAGGTCGCTTTCAATAATCGCAAGTCCCGCTCGTTCAAGGATTTCTCTCGCCCGCTCCGGATGCGTGAAAACAAACCTGACGATACAACATTCAGTGGAATCCTGAATATTCATTGCCACGATCCGCACTTCCGTGTTTTGAAACTTGCGCAACAGTCCCAGCAACGCACCCACGCGGTTTTCCAGGAAGACTGTAAACTGCAAAAGCGTCGGATAATCGCGTCCACGCATCGTTTGAAAATCAATCCCGGAACCAGAATCGTCACCAAGGCTCATTGCATTCTCGTAAGTTTAAAAGGAATCCGTTATCCTTACCGCACTTGAACGTAATGCCAGTGTTGATTGAAAACAACTGGTTCCGACCGGTGCTTTAGGCAGCCCCATAAGGTACGGAAACCAGCGAACTCGGTCAAGCATTTTAGCCCTCAGTCCCTAAAGTTTGCGGCAACTCCACAATGTCGAAAGAAGTCAATTCAGACCAGATACAGCCAGTCATACCTCGCGAGCATGAAATCGAGATCCGAGTCAGGTATCAGGAAACCGATGCCCAAGGGCGTGTGCACCATGCTAACTATATTAACTATTTCGAAGTCGGACGTATCGAAATGCTCCGTGCCGGGGGCGTTGATTACCGTAAACTTGAAGAAGATGGACTGATGTTGGTCGTCGCGGACGTAAAGTGCAAATACCACATCGGCGCCAAATACGATGATCTTCTCCGCTTGAAAACGCGCGTCGTTCGCGCGAAAGGCGTGCGAGTTTATCACAAATACGAGCTTTCTATTGGCGACGAGCTGGTTTGCGAAGGCGAAACGACCGTCGCCGCAATCAACAGCCAGGGAGAAGTTGTTCGTCTGCCCGATTGGCTACAATTGGATGCAAAGAAACAGCCCAAAAGTGGGAGGCAAGCGGGGCAAGCTTCCTTAGGTTCTCAATTGGGACGTGATGAGCAGTAGACCTCCTGATTCGAAAAGTCGGCGGAAGAGGAGTGGAATAATAAATGGCGAGTGGCGAATTTTGACCGGGAACTACGGGTCATCCTGTTTCCGAATCGCGATTCAGTGCATGCAGCGACTTTGCCGATTAGGCGACGAACAAAAGTCAGCTAGACTGAAAATCGTTGATGGGACGAGTTTGCGTGTTAACTTAGTCAAACTATTCCGACATCAAGCTGCCGTCTAACGGGATAATAGCCATGGTCCGATTTAACAGTCTGCAAGCCAAATCCTCGCTTGCCAGATGCTAGCCCGCACTAGCTCTGAGACCCATTTGATATTCCACAGCCTGTTGAGCTCAATGCATTTTCGACTCAGTGCACGAAACAGCCTTAAGCTGTTGATCCTCTTGATGATCGCGTTTTCCACCTCATCAGTTTTCGGGGAGGAAAGCAGCCGCATGACTCCGCTGGTAAAAGCTGTGGCGCATTGTAGCCCGTCAGTGGTCAATCTTCGCGGACGCAAAACTGTTTCGGATGTCAAGACTTCCGATCACAACGGCACTTCGAACGTAAAGCAAGTCAATGGAATGGGTACGGGAGTCGTGATCGACTCTCGCGGTTTCGTGTTGACGAACTATCACGTGGTTCAAGGTGTCAAGCGAATCGAAGTCAGCACCAGCAACCGGATCAAAACAACTGGCAAGCTTGTAGCTCACGACCCCGTAACTGACCTAGCAATTTTGAAGATTGAAACCGTGGAACCGTTGCCGGTTATCAAAATCGGCGCATCGAACGACTTAATGCTTGCCGAAACGGTTGCGGCCGTTGGGAATGCCTACGGTTACGAGCACACGGTGACGGTCGGTATCATCAGCCAGCTTGGACGAACGGTTCAAGTAAATGAGGAACAGATTTACAAAAATTTGATACAAACAGATGCTCCGATCAATCCGGGCAACTCGGGTGGGCCGCTCCTGAATTTGGAAGGCGAAATGATCGGCATCAATGTTGCAGTGAGAATTGGGGCACAGGGAATTGCGTTCGCCATTCCGGTCAACGATGCGATGGACGTTGCCGCGG
>JAHEJI010000170.1 GCA_024638965.1 Planctomycetaceae bacterium | reverse complement strand
CATCGATCTCAGGCTGGGAATTCGGTTCGTCGGTTTTGGTGGGAGTGTCCGTAGCAACTCGTTTGCCTTGTGATTCTGCATCACATCCGGTCAACGCAGCGGTCGAAACGAAAGCGGCGCCAAGTTGGATGAATTTTCGTCGAGTCTGGTTTTTGTCAGCAGTCATTTGAGTATTGGAAGTTTAGGTTGATGCTTGGGCGCCTTCTGTTCCGCGAAAGTAATTCTGAGTCGCGTAATCACAGTAGCCAAGTCTGTTTCAGACTCGGATGCTACGTTTCAGCCTGGGACAGGCTGAGCTACAGTTACGACTCGGAGAGTCGTGCTTCATTCGACTTCCTATTCCTTGTCTTTCCAGTTGTAAATGTCGTAAGCCTCGGGGCCGTACGATTTGCCTTCGGCCGGGATTCGTTCTTCAATTTCTGCCGGTGCCGGACCAGCGAACCACATTCTGGGTTTCGTCTTTTTCTCGCCTCGTAACTGGACGAGTTCAACTCCATGATCGGAAGCCTCTTTTATGGCCAGGGAAACAGGTGATTTCGGATCGTTTAAGTCTCCAAAGTAAATCGCGTCAGCGGGACAAGTCGATGCACAGGCGGGTTGCATCTCGTGTTCCAGACGATGGTAACAGTTGTGGCATTTCACTGCTTTTTCGGAAGCCGGATCCAGGTAGATCGCTCCGTATGGACAAGCTTCCACGCAACTGCCATGTCCCTGACAAAGTTCGTAGTCGATGATCACACTGCCGCCAGGTCCTTTTTTGATCGCTTGTTCCGGACAGGCTTTCAAACAAGGTGCGTCTTCACAGTGTTGGCACGACATCGGCAAAAACAATCGCGCCACCGTTGGATACTCCCCGGCGTCTTTGTAAAACGTCTGGCGGATGTAGTTGCCTAACGGTACATCATTTTCGGCTTTGCAGGCGACTTCACATCCGTGGCAGCCAAAACAACGACGAGTGTCAATGAACCAACCGTACTTGATTCCATCGTCAGGCGGCTGCATCAACTCGGCCCAATCCTCTTCGGGCTGAAACAAATCGTCTGGATCTTGTTGTGTTGTCGAACTCTTGTTGGGTGTATCTGCTGATTTGGCCGCGGCTCCCGCTGCGGTTCCGGCCACGATTCCACCGGCTGCTTTTCCCAAAAACTCGCGTCGATTCTGCTTCGCCATTTTCGCTTAATGCTGTTCAAACCGAGATGAATTGGTCAAATCACTGAAGCACGCAAATATATTGCCGGATCAAGAATCGTGCAATGTGATCGAGCAGGTTGTCATAGCAATAGGTGATACTAATTACGAATGGCCGCTGCCAGCGCATGAAACGGAGATGCTTTAGTCCGTTTGTTTAGTTTCCATCAGTTCAAAAATCAGAATCGGCTTCTGCGAACAATGAATCGGTTTGCAGCAATTCGTTAGCTTGCTGCAGGTTTTTGAGAAGATTAGACTGCTGCCCGTAATCTGAATTTGCAACCAACTCGCGAACCGCAGTAATGCCTGATTCGAATTTTTCCGTATTTGATTGGATGATCGTCGCGATCTACCTGGTTTTGACCGTCGTGATTGGCATTTATGTCAATCGCTACATTCGCGGAATGAGTGACTTTTTGGTTGCCGGTCGTTCGCTCCGTACCAAACTTGGGATCGCCACGATGATCGGTTCGGAACTTGGTTTGGTAACCGCAATGTACGCGGCCCAAAAGGGTTTCACAGGTGGCTTTGCTGCTTTTCATATTGGGTTGTTGGCTCTGGTCGCTGCGTTAGTAGTTGGATTCACCGGAATGATCGTTGTTCCACTCCGGGAAATGCGGGTGATGACGATTCCCGAGTATTACGAGCGACGATTCGACAGCCGCAATCTGCGTATTTTTGGTGGTGCCTTGCTGGCCATTTCCGGAATCTTGAACATGGGCATGTTTTTGAAAGCGGGAGCAATCTTTGTCACGGGACTGACAGGCATGAATGATCCGGCCATCATCAAGATTGTGATGACGGTGATGATCGTGCTCGTGTTGGCCTATACGACTCTGGGTGGCATGATCTCGGTCATTATAACGGATTACATTCAGTTCGTCGTCCTCTCGTTCGGATTGTTGATAGCCGTCGCCTTATCCGTCATTACACTTGGCTGGACCGAGATTGTCGAAGGTGTAAAACAGGTTCACGGAACCGCGGGATTCAATCCGTTCGACGGAGAAGGATTTGGAACACCCTACGTGATCTGGATGTTTTTCCTTGGTTTGATTTCCTGCAACGTCTGGCAGACGGCGGTGATGAGGGCTTGTGCCGCCGAAAGCGTGGCGGTGGTAAAGCAACTTTATATCTGGTCATCGATCGGATTTATGATCCGGTTCATCATTCCCCAGTTTCTTGGTATTTGTGCGATCGCCTACTTCCTGCAAAACCCGGATCTTGGCGAGTACTTTTTTGATGCCGACGGCAAAATCAACGCCGACCATTCGCTGAAGGCGATGCCAGTTTATTTGAGTCAGTTATTGCCGATCGGCATTATCGGGTTAGTTGGCTCAGGCATGTTGGCGGCGTTCATGTCAACTCACGATACCTATCTGTTGTGCTGGGCTTCGGTGTTAGTGGAAGACGTGGTGAATCCGGCGACCCGAAATTCACTGTCACAAAAGGCGCGGATTCTGCTCACGAGAGTCTTTTTGTTTGTTATCGCGGCGTTTCTGTTGATCTGGAGCATGTGGTATGAACTCGGACAGGACTTGTGGGACTACATGGCGGTCAGCGGCGCTGTTTATTTCGTGGGCGCATTTGTTGTGCTGACGGGTGGAATCTACTGGAAGAAAGCCAGCGGACTCGGAGCCTGGCTGGCGTTACTGGCTGGGACCGGCGCAATTTTTGGCCTCAAACCGGTGCAAGGCTTGTTTGGATTAGCGGAGACATTTGAAAGGCACTCGATTGATTCGTCGCATGTCGGCTTAGCCACCTGCGCATTGTCAATCGCAATGATGATATTAGGCTCGCTGTTTGTTCCTGACAGAAAAACTGACCAAAGCAACTAAATTCAGTGGATTATCCATGTTGAGATGACAGGTTAGTAGTCCTGTCTTGAGGCGGAAATTTCCGGCTAAAGCCGGGACGACGAACTACCCAATTCAGGTTTGAAGCTTCACTAAAAAACAAAAGAAAGAACAATAAAATGGACTTTTGGATTACATTCTGGGCCATCGTGTTTGCCATGACCCTCCTGGTCTACACCGGATTGGTATTAGTGGTGACGTTCGGCGGATGGAAAGACATGAGAGCCATGTTTCACACGCTTGACGTGCAACACCAGGAAGAAGAAGAGATTTAGAGCGCGTTTGGTTTAAGTTTGGCGTCATTTCGTCGGTTTCGCCCGGCAATCAGAGCGCCGCGACCGCTATACGTCCGTGCGACACGCACTAGTTTCGGTTCGCGCGGGCGGCCGAGATTTTGAGGTTCTAGATGCGAGCGCTAAAACTTGTACTTGTGATTGGATTGATCGGAGTTGGTGTTTTGTTTGCGATCCAAGCGGGACTTTGGAGCAACACCCCTGAGCTCGACGAACTCACCAAGCGACTGGCGACTCGTTCCGAAAAACTGGTCCCGTTGCACAAGAAGATGGGCTCGGTACAGCCGGGGGATTGGCTGGCCTCTCATCGCGAGTCCGGTCAGACTTTTGCCCAATATGTCGCCGGCAGGCCGATTACTCTGTCCAAGAAAAGAGACACTCTGTATGTCCTGCCGCTGGGAGAATTCAACGAACACCAGCGCAAAATTGTTGAACTGAGTGCAGATTTTCTGGGACGTTACTTTATGTGCCAGGTCAAGACGCTGGAAACTCTTTCGCTCGAAAAAGCCAAGATTCCTGAGAGCGCACGGCGGGTTCATCCAAGTTGGGGGGTTCGTCAAATCCGATCGACCTACGTTTTGGATGATGTCCTCCGACCACGATTGCCAAAGGACGCGGTTGCGTTGATTGCGTTCACATCAAGCGATTTGTATCCCGCTGACGATTGGAACTTTGTATTTGGTCAGGCGTCATTGCGCCATCGCGTCGGTGTCTGGTCGATCTTTCGCAACGGGGACGCAGAGACCGAATTCAAAACCTGCCTGCTGCGAACGATCAAGACGGCATCCCACGAAACCGGCCATATGCTTTCGATCCAGCATTGCATCGCCTACGAATGCAACATGTGCGGCAGTAACAATCGCTCGGAATCGGACCGTCGGCCAGTTTATCTTTGTCCAAACTGCGTCGCCAAAGTCTGGTACGCCACAAAATGCGACCCAGCCCAACGTTTTGACCAACTCGCCGAATTTTGTGCTGACCACGAATTGCAATCGGAAGCTGAATTCTATAAACGGAGTGCGTCTCAATTACGGCAAACTGCCACGAACGGGCAAAACGAAAAGGACAAACAATAGACCTGAAAATTGAACGACGGGGGTTGAAAAAATGGTCACAAAAAGCACAAGAATCCACAAAAACGTTTCATGTTTCTCGTATTTTTTGTGGCAATCTTCTGACCACCTACTAAGCTGCCGACCGTTGAATATATGGCGCGTCGTGCAGAGATTTGGCTGTTGGTAGCATGGATGGACGCGGATTTTCTCAACTAGTGCGTGTCGCACGGTCGTATAGCGGTCGTGGCGCTCTGATTGCCAGGCGAAACCGACGAAAAAAACGCCAAACTTAAACCAAACGCGTTCTAGAGTTGTTCGTGATTACGTTTCCTCATTTTGGTAATTGGTCTCGGCATAACCAATCCATGAAATCCGTGTGATCCGTAGTCCCAAATTTCGGAATCAACGGCTGTGTGATTAGCTCTCGTCTCCAATTGCTTCATGAGTCCAATGTTCGTGACTAAATTCTTGTCATAGAATGTAAGAAATCATTAACTGGAGCCGAAATGACGACGCTGCATCCTCCCGAATTTCCTGCTGGCAAGTTTGTTGAATTGGGCGACTATTCTCCAGAAGAAAGAGACGAGCTGGTTTCCGAATTGTCGGACGTTCCGAGTGTCGTGCGCGAAAGTATTAGCGGTCTTACCGATTCACAGTTGGACACCAAATATCGTAACTGGACGATCCGACAAATCGTTCACCATCTGGCAGACAGCCACGTTAACTGCTACATCAGATTCAAATGGGCTTTGACCGAGGCTTCGCCTTTAATCAAGACATATAACGAAACAAAATGGTCGGAAATTGTCGACGCGCGAACCATGCCGGTGGACGTTTCACTGACGATTCTGGACGGCATTCATGCTCGCTGGGCCGGAATGATCAGCAGGTTGAGCGAAGACGAAATGGAACTGTCCTTTTTTCATCCCGAACAGATGAAAGACGTTTCACTGAACGAGGCTTTGCCCGCCTACGTTTGGCACGCCAATCACCACATCGCCCAAATCAACTGGCTCCGCGATCAACACGGCTGGTAGGTTTTTTTTGCCAATTCGGAATGGCGAATGCGGAGTGCGGAATTTTCTATACTGGCGCCGGCAAATCGCGTTTCTTGAAAATCCAAGCTCCCAATAGATAGAAAAATATTCCCAGGCCAAACAAAACGACATAATGTGTCATCGGGCCGTAACCAATCAGTTCCGCGTCACTGAATTCGCCGAACCACCACACGGCTCCAGGCTGCGATTGATGTAACTCGATCGAAGACGCCGGTTCGTACAACCCGAAAAAACTCAATCGAATCACCCAGGCCCATGTTTCCGAGGCCATTCCGAGGATCTTCAACATCGCGCTCACGAAATAGAACGCCGCGACGATCCCCAAGGTTCGCCAGCGATACCGGTCCCACGACGAACACCACGCTGAGAATCCAGCCAAAAAGAAACCGACAAGAAACAGATTCACGATGCCTGGCAAAAACATGACCGGGTTGACCTCAGTAATCATTGCCACCGTTTCGACTTGTGGCTTCAAAAACGTCAGCGGAATTCGATAGTCGATGATCGGGACTCGAAACTCGGGGTACGTTGTTTCTTCTACGCTGGTTGTCCAGATGCCGAACGACATTCCGGCCCACGTCAGCAAGATCAGCAAGAACAGCCCAAAAATGGTGTAACCTGCGTGCGTCCAGTAAATCCGGCTGCGACTGACGGGTTGGGCGAGCAACATCTCCATTGTTCCGCGACTCAGTTCGCCGCTGACGACGTCGGAACCCCGGACCAGCACCCAGGCGCTGATAAACATGACCAACATCGGCTCGTCCAATGTCAATGCGGTTCGCCCAAGGTAGGAAACCAGCCAATCAAAATCGACCGTCGCAAATTTTCTCCAGTCGTTGGGCAACAAATCGATGATTTGTTTGAACTGGGCCGTGTCGAGTTCGCCCACAATCCACGTTCGAAACCAGCAAAACGAAAACACGCCCAAGGCGCACATCACAAACAGGATGGCCGCGTCGAAAAGATATTTGTGTCGAAGTGCCTTGTTCATGCTGACTCTGACGAACTGTTTGCAACAATGCTGGAATGATGATAACGATCGTAGATTGCCCGCAAACCAATTGGCTGAACATAAACGTCCTGCAGATTCGCCGCGGCCAGCCAACCAAGTACCGAAGATAGTTCACCCGGCGTCTCAATTTGCACGCGACCATCTTCCTGCCGGATCTTCAACACAGATTGCAGTTCTTGTGGTACCTCCGGCAGTTCGCCCAACAATCGTGCTTTGATTCGATGTTGCCGCAACAGCGTCTTCATCGATTGAAGGTGAACCAACTCGCCAGCCCGCAAAATTCCAACTCGATCGCAAACATCTTCGATTTCTGAAAGCACGTGAGACGAAAAAATAACGGTACGACCGGCGGCTTTCGCTTCTGCCACAAGCTTGATGACCTCGCCTCGCACGGTCGGATCCAGATTGGCAGTCGGCTCGTCAAGAATCAACAACGGTGAGGACGACGCCAGGCATATAGAAAGCGCGAGTTTATGACGCATGCCGGTTGACATGAAGGCAACCAATCGCGACAGATCCAGTTCGAGTCTTTGGGCCAAATCAGTCGCCCGGCCGTAGTCTGCATCTTCTCGCATGTCACAAAAAAAGCGAAGGGCGTGACGACCCCGCATCATTTTGAAGATTCTTGCGTCTCCCGGAAGGTAGGAAACGCAATTATGCACTTTGACGCGTTGGCGGTGACAGTCCAAACCATTGATCAACGCTGCTCCTGACGTCGGATTCAAAAAGCCCAACAACAAGCGGATTAAAGTTGACTTGCCGGCCCCATTCGGACCCAGCAAACCAAAAACTTCGCCCTGATGAATCGAAAGATCACACTTGTTAAGCGCGGTCAACGACCCAAATACTTTGGTCAATCCTCGGATGTCAACAAAAGGCTGTTTCATTGTTTCGTACAAATCTTTACCGCAACGGTGCCCTACCCATTAATCGACGGAGCAAGCCAATTTGGCCTGCGTGAATCATCTCATGATCAGCCGCAAAAAGTAACGCGCCACAACGAGTGGCATACGCCGCGTGAGGAGGGTCCGTCGGTTCGTCCAGTTGATTACCGTCAAATCCGGGAACCTCGCTGAGGACCTGCGCGTGGACTTTGTCCATAACTTCCAAGATTTCCCGAGGTTCTGGATAGATCGAACGATCTCTCGCAGGCTCGGTTCCGCGCATGAATAGTTTGCGAAATTTTCCTGACATCAATTTCGTATCGACTTCAAGATCTCGACCGCGCTGGCGAAACAACATCAGGCCGTACTCTGCCATCGCCAAGTGACCGGCTTGCCAGGCAATGTGGGTTGTAAACGAGTCCGACGAATCGGATGGCGTCCAGAACCAATCGTCATCCGATAAATCTTTCAGCAGAGTCTTGGTATATCGACGGGCAAACTCCATGTTCTTAACCACTATTTCAAGTCGGTTAGAAATGTCAACGGTCACGTCGGACTCATGTCCAAAGATTGTCATCGTGTTGCCTGTTGGTTGTGGAAGCTAAAGTTAGGGAGAACCGACCCGCCATCGGAGGCTTTGGCCCCGGCCGGTCCGAGGTTATGTCAATGTAGCTGAAGTCGTGAGATGTCATGAGACTTCAGGAATCCGGTTGGATCTGACTGAATTCTTACGAATCCAGCTACCGATTCACGGACACCATCAACTAAGGAACGCGGGAAAAATAACTTCGGGTTTTGCGCAGCATTATTTAGCTCCCCTCTCCCCGCAAATTCGGACGGCAGCGATCTGCCACTTGATCCAACTCACTCCGAATTTGTGGGGAGAGGGGAGCAAGGTGCTAGTGGTTTTTCATCGACTAACCAATTGGATCTCAAAAAAACTAATTGGAAATCTGGAAGTTATTTTTGACTCATTCCTAATTCAGTTCAAAAATCGCTTCAACTTCGACCATCACGCCCAGCGGCAGTCCGCTCATTCCGACGGCACTCCGCGCCCCAATACCGGCGTCGTCTCCAAAGACCTCTTTCATGAGTTCGCTGCACCCGTTGATGACGGCTGGATGGCCTTCGAAACTTGCGGTCGAATTGACCATCCCGACGATCTTGATCACGCGTTTTACCTTATCGAGCGAACCCAAATGAACTTTCAGCGTTGACAAAATTGCCAATCCACACTGTTTCGCGGCCTCGTAACCGTCTGCGACTTCAATTCCATCACTTCCAACGCATCCGCGGATCATTGATCCATCGGGAAGTAACGGGACGTGTCCCGAGGTATAGCAAATATTGCCAATCGTAATTGCCGGCTTGTAAACTCCGACTGCATCGGGGGCAGGTGGAAGCTGATGCCCAAGCTCACTTAGTCGATTCTCAGCGCTCATGTTTTTCTCGTCGAGGATTGCTTCAAACCTGCAATTATCGAAGTTGGCCTGCCAAGTGACTAGTGGCCCAATTCGTAACGGATTTTGTGATATCTGTGAACATTTGTTTAATGTTTAACAACATCTTCTTGCGATTTTTTCGGAATTAGACCAATAAAGTCCGCTAACATCCGAAGTCGACAGGTTCGTCGCATACGAACCAAAAAGCCTTATAATGCGCGAATCGAATTTTTACTTTAACGGAGGCACAAACATGAAACGAACGTTTGCATATTTTTCGTCACTGAGTCTGGCATTGTTGTTGGCCATGACTCCAGTCACTACCAGCAACTTATTTGCTCAGGACAAGGCAGATCAGGAAGAGGAAAAACAGAGTGTTGATGACCTCATGTCCGAAGCGCGAAGCCTGATGGACCAGGGGAATTACGAAGCAGCGGCGAAGGTCTTCCAAAAAGTTGTCGATCAGGACCCAAAAAACGGTCAAGCCTGGCATCTACTTGGCTACTCACTCCATATCGAAGGAAATTTGGACGACGCGCTGAAAGCCCACACAAAGGCATCGCAATCAGATGATGGTCAATCAAAATTCCTCGGCTTTTACAACATGGCATGCGTCTATTCTTTGAAGGAACAAGCGGACAAGGCATTTGAGTGTCTGAACAAATCGGTTGACGCAGGATTCCGAGACGTAGGTCAGATCGAGGATGACAGCGACCTGGACAATATTCGTGACGATAAACGATTGGCGGAAATTATTGCCCTTATCAACAACGATGGAAAACGAGATGAGACCAAAAAGAAGATTTCCATCGCGGGCAGCTGGAAAGTTGTTTCCGGTTTAAACGGTGGCGCGGAAATTGAACAACTCCCCCCGTCGATCAAGATCACGAAAGACGAAATTGCGATTCCCTCGCCGGAAGGAACATTCGTTTTTTCTTACGAAATCGATGCTACCAAAAAGCCGATACAAGTTGATATGAAAATGGAAGAGGGCCCCCAACCCGGCGGGATCGCAAAAGGGATCATCAAGATCGATGGCGACTCGGCAACTCTTTGTTATCACCCGATGGAGGGTGACCGACCGGAAAAATTTGAATCGACCGAAGACGACCAATTCCACTTGTTTGTCATGAAAAAACAAACACCAAAACTGGATGCTGAGACCCTCGTTGGTGATTGGGGTTTTGTTTTGGGTTCACGCGCAGGCGAAGAAGTCTCCAAGGAGCGACTTGCCACGACGATCAAGATCGAAAAAGACCAGATTACGATTCCCGCAGGCGAAGAGAGCTTCGTCATGTCGTACACGATCGACAATTCGAAGTCTCCCGCGACCATTGACATGGAGATTCTCTCAGGCCCTGCCCCTGAAGGAAGCCCAGCGATTGGAATTGTGAAAATGGAAGGCGAACATTTTGTCCTTTGCTATGACTCGACAGGTGCCAAACGCCCGGAAAAATTTGAAAGTTCAGAAGAAGACGGTTTCTTCATGTTTAAGTTGAAGAAAGTCGTTGTCGATTGATCGTTAACAGTTGAGCAAAATCTTTACAGCCGATGGCATTGGTCATCGGCTTTTTTTTGTTCCGTTCCGTATAGCGAAGCGTCTCGCTTGCCAAGTATCAAGAAAACTACATGCGATACCCTCGCGAGTCCTGACTACCCTCTCCCGGACCCTCACGTGTCGTCGGGAGAGGGAATAAATTCACGCGTGCTCCGGCAGATAATCTAATTCACCCCAACAAACCAATTGCAGCCAAAATCTCTTCTTTTCCAACCACTGGCTGTTGGCACGCAAATGAACTGCAAACAAACATCGTAGGCAGACCGTCAACCGCTTTCTTGTCGCCAAGAACTCCGTCAAGCAGTTTCGATTGACGCGGATCGTCATCACATCGAACCAGCAATAACGAAGAGGGCATCCAGTGTTTGCGAATGGCAGCCAGGCATTCAACAAGGTCTGCTCTGGACGGGGCGACGAGGACAATTTCCTGAGCATCTTCGAGCTGCTGCTGCACCGCAATCAACATTTGCCCACATGCCAACGGTAAACGTTGCATCAAGGGAATGGCTGCAGACATCGTAGTTTGGGCTCGTTCGATCCATTCCGTTCGCCCCGTTAAGCGCCCGAGTCGCAATAGAGCCAGTGCGGCCATCGAATTGCCGCTGGGAACACTGCTATCCTGAAACGCCTTGGGACGTGCAATCAACTCTTCATGATCGTCAGCCGTAAAGAAAAACGCTTCACCAGTTGGATCGGCAAAATGAGTAACCATTTGCTCAGCCAACTCAACTGCGTGGGCAATCCAATTTTCATCATGGTCGAATTGATAAAGTTCGATCAGGGCCGTAATCAAATACGAATAGTCATCCAGGTACGCCGCCAGTTTGGCCTTTCCATGTCGCCACGTGTGCAGCAGGCGACCTTGATCGTTTCGCATGTTCTGCAGGATAAATTCGGCCGCCTTGGCTGCCGCCAAGCCATATTTTTTATCGTCAAGAACAACGCCTGCCCTCGCCATCGCGTGAATCGCCAGTCCATTCCAGCTTACAAGGACTTTGTCGTCCAATCCGGGACGCACACGTTGATCTCGCACCTTTAACAATTGGGTGCGGGCTTCCCGCATCTGCTCACGAAGTTCAGATTTTTCGATACCGGCTCGGTCCGCAAACTGTTGATGCGAAACGGTAATGTTGAGAATGTTTTGGCCTTCGAAGTTTCCGCTTTCGGTCACGTTGTAGAGTTCGCAAAAACGATTTCCGGTTTCCTGGCCGAGTATGTCGATAATTTCCTGTTTTGACCAGACGTAGAATTTGCCTTCTTCACCTTCGCTGTCAGCATCTTCGGTGCTGTAGAAGGGTCCATTCTCATCCTGCAAATAGTTGAGCAAGTAACCCAGCGTCTCGATCGCAACGTCGGCATAGAAATGGTCACCGGTTGCCTGTAGCAATTCAAGATAGACATCTGCCAGCAGCGAATTGTCGTAAAGCATTTTTTCAAAGTGCGGCACCAACCATTTTTCGTCGACACTGTACCGGGCAAATCCACCGCCTAGATGATCAAAGATTCCGCCGTGCGCCATTTTCTTGCAAGAAACTCGTACCATTTCCAGCAGCGCATCGCGTCCCGGTTCAAGATCTTCAGGCCAATTTCTCGAGAGCAGAGTCAACAATCGCAAATCCATCGCGTGGGGAAACTTGGGTGCACCGGCAAAACCACCGTCTTGATAATCAAAATGCTGGGCAAGTGACTGGACTGCAACAACCAGCAGGTCACTCGTCGGAAAACCCGTGGCTGTGGAAGCTGCCGCTTCGTTCAACCAAGCGGTGATCTTTTGGGATTGTTCGGTGACTTGATCGCGCCGCGATGTAAATGCATCGAGCACACTGTGCAAAACATGATCGAATCCTGGCATCCCCATCCGCGACTTAGGGGGCCAATAAGTTCCACCGAAAAAGACCTCTTGAGCCGGCGTCAAAAATACGCTCAGCGGCCAACCTCCGCCGCCGCCGCGCAACGCCATAACCGCATTCATATAGATATGATCAAGATCGGGGCGCTCTTCACGGTCGACTTTGATACTGACGAAGTTGTCATTCAAAACGCGAGCGATTCCGTCGTCCTCAAATGACTCGTGCTCCATCACATGGCACCAGTGACAAGCCGAGTAACCGATCGAAAGGAAGATCGGCTTATCTTCGTCGCGAGCCTTGGCCAGGGCTTCTTCTCCCCACGCGTACCAATCAACTGGGTTGTTGGCATGTTGAAGCAAATAGGGACTCGACTCGTTTGCTAGTCGATTAGACGTTGCCGATTTGTTTGACATTGTGAATTCCAGGTTATTGTTTTATGTGTCTTTTTAACAGGATCCGGGTGGCAGTTGAATGGCGGGCACGCGATGACCGCATTTACTGACGTGGATTCGAAATTGACTTGCCAAAATCTT
>JAHEJI010000169.1 GCA_024638965.1 Planctomycetaceae bacterium | reverse complement strand
CACTGGCAGCCTATGCAAGAAGGGCAGGGCTCCAAGCGACGGTGCTTTGTCCAGCCGACATTCCCGAAATCAATCTCCGGGAAATACAACAACTGGGCGCCGACACATGGAGAGTCAACGGGCTGATCCACGACTGCGGCAAGATCATCGCCGAAGGCAAAACGAAAGTAGGCTGGTTCGACGTCTCCACTTTGAAAGAGCCTTATCGAATCGAAGGGAAAAAAACGATGGGCCTGGAACTGGCCGAACAGTTAAATTGGCAGCTTCCGGATGTGATTTTCTACCCAACCGGAGGTGGAACCGGATTGATCGGAATGTGGAAAGCATTTCAAGAACTCAAAGAAATCGGTTGGATCGATAGGCCGTTGCCACGAATGGTCGCCATTCAGTCTGCATCTTGCGCGCCCATCGTCAAAGCTTGGCGCAACGGCGATGAACAGGCCGAGTTCTGGCACGGTGCATCCACGGTTGCATCCGGTATTCGGGTTCCCGATGCGATTGGGGATTTCTTGATCATTCGTGCGGTACGCGAATCGGGCGGTTTTTGCATTGACATTCCAGACGAAGAAATCCTCGCTGCACGCGATCACATCGCCAAAATCGAAGGCGTATTGTTATGCCCCGAAGGCGCCGCAACCGTCGCAGCCTATCGGCAGGCGCTGGCTGACGGTTGGATTTCTCGAGACGATCGCGCCGTGCTTTTTAATTGCGCTTCCGGGCTGAAATACCCACTGCCTCCGGTCTCCACGGATGTGAACAAAGACGTCGAAATCGACTTCTCCCAGTTCGCAATTTCGACGTAATGGATTGTAGTTGTTTAACGGCCAGCCGGAGGCGCCGGCTTTTTCCCCTTGAGCGCGACTTCGGCTGGGCGGCGTAAACATTGACCCTCGCTGGACAGCGCCATATTCGGTCTCTCGCCGAGAAAACACGATGTTTCACGCAGCTGTGAGCGGCAAGGCGCTCTTAGAAAGTGGCGCACTAGGTTAAGCTAACGCATGCCGTCAGGTGCTGGCCAAGATATGCAGAATGTCTCCGTCCTGAACGACGTATTCTTTGTGCTCTTTGCGCATCAGGTTTTGAGCTTTGATTTCTCGCTCGCTGCCGACGCGAAACAGGTCGTCACAGGTCATCGTTTCAGCACGCACAAATCCGCGGGCCAAATCGGTATGAATTCCGGCGGCCGCATCTTCGGCGGTACCGCCTTTTCGAAGGATCCAGGTACGGACTTCTTTTTCACCCGCGGTAAAAAACAGCATCTGACCGGAAGCATCCATGATTGTCTGCAAAAGACGATTTCGATCAAAACCTTCGACGCCCATTTCTGCGCAAAACTCTGCCCGCTCAGCATCGTCCATTTGTTCCAGATCTATTTGCAGTGACAAACTCAGGGCAACGGCCTGGGTGCCTTCCGGCAAATCGGCCAGGTGCTTTTCGGTATCAGTTTCGTCGTCGGCCACATTCACGATGACAAGTTTGGGTTTGTCAGTAAGCAGTTGAAACGCTTTGGTCGCGCGAAGCTGTTTTTCATTAAGTTCGATGTCACGAAGCGCCTTGCCCATTTCCAATTGTTCAAGGACTGGCTCGAGGGCTTCAAGTTCGGCCTTTTCTTTGTCTCGAGTTGGGCGAGGTTTTTTGACCGACTCGCGCAGTTTTTCGACACGACCCGAAACAATTTCCAAATCTGCGATCAAAAGGTCTTCTTCAAACGATTGAAGATCATCCGCCGCCTTGGCTCCGGAAAAAGCAGCTACGACGATCACGATTGCACCTGCTTCACGGATCAATGCGAGTTTTCCAGCAACTCCTTCGTGGGTCCGGCTGAGGCCGGGCGTATCGACAACTGTGATCTGAGCATGCGTGATTTTTTTGGCTTGATAGATTTCGTTGATTTGTGCAACCCGCGCGTCCAGCACGGTGGCTTGAGCGATTTGAGAAGCGTGTTGCAATGACGGATCGGGTTCAACGCCCGTCAACCAGTGAAATAGTGTACTCTTGCCCGATCCCTGGTAACCAACAATTCCGATTTTCATAACAGCGTAGTATTGATGACTTTGTTTTGTGATTTTTTGACTTGAGAAAGCGTTGAAGTTTCTCTCATCAGAGCCAGTTTGTTCTATCGCCTGGGCCTACTGGTTGTCCAGACAGGGAACTGTAGCTCAGCCTGTCCCAGGCTGGGGCGAGTCTGAGACAGACTCGCCTACTTTAGTTCAGCCTGTCCCAGCCTGTCCCAGGCTGGAGCGAGTCTGGGACAGACTCGCCTACTGTAGCCCAGCCTGTCCCAGGCTGAGGCGAGTCTGAGACAGACTCGCCTACTGCAGCCCAGCCTGTCCCAGCCTGGAGCGAGTCTGGGACAGACTCGACTACTGCAGCTCAGCCTGTCCCAGGCTGGGGCGAGTCTGGGACTGACTCGACTACTGCAGCTCAGCCTGTCCCAGGCTGGGGCGAGTCTGGGACTGACTCGACTACTGCAGCTGTCCCAGGCTGGGGCGAGTCTGGGACAGACTCGCCTACTGTAGCTCAGCCTGTCCCAGGCTGAGGCGAGTCTGAGACAGACTCGCCTACTGTAGCCCAGCCTGTCCCAGGCGAAAACCCTTTATAGCGTAAAACGGTCGCTTGTCCGGCAGTAGGTCCGCCCACCCATTCGACCGATCGTGTCGACCCGTTGCGGGTCGATTTTCCCCATTTCGTCCAAAACGGCATCGTCAATATTCATCAACAGGATTTTGCCAATGATCACATTGGCGGCGAGCGGACCTTCTCCAACTGGAACAATTTGCATCAATTCACATTCAAATTGAAGCGGGGATTCGGCAATACGAGGAGGTTCGATTTGTTGACTTGGTTGAGGCGTCAAGCCGGCAATCTCAAACTCGCTCTCTTCGTAATCAAAGTCGCCCGCGGTTTTGAACATGCGTTCTGCCACCGCGAAGGGCACCACATTAACGACAAACTGACCGTTGTCTTCGATGTTTCGAACCGTATCTTTCTTTGAACCGTCCGCTCGATTGACAGGTGAAAACATCAGCGCTGCTGGTCGGCTACAAAGTCCGTTGAAATAGCTGAAGGGAGCAAGATTGGGAATTCCATTTGCGGAAATCGTGGAAACCCAGGCGATCGGGCGTGGTGTGATTGCTCGGATCATCATCGAATAAACAAGGGAAGGATCAGCTTGTTCTGGATTAAATTGCATGGTGGCCGACTATCTCTGAAAATCCGACTGCCAAACCGTCCTGATTCGTTTCAACTTTCGTTCGACCGTGCGTTCGACGACATCGAGTTCGTCGGCGATCTCGGTATTCGTGTAGCCCTTGAGTTTCATGACTGCAATTTGGCGCAACGATTCATCACCCAAGTTGACCAGACGTTCCTGCATTTCCAGAGTCAAGATTTCGGCGAACCGTTCGGTCGGCGAACTAAACATATCGAGGCCGCCTTCGATCGAATCGGCAGTCAAGAAAACCGATTCTCCCCGCACATCGCCCCCGCCTCGTTTCTCGGCCATTTCGCTGCGAATGTTTTGGGCCGTTTTTCGGGAAATCATCACGACCAAGATTTTCCAAAGATCGTTGCGATCGTTTAGACGGGGAAATCGATCTCGTTGGACTCCTGCAAAGAAGCTCTCCAGCACGGAACTGACGATGTCGTCTTCGTCAAACCGGCGCTTGGGAACATTGTCAAGTTTTTTGCGGGCGTAGGTGATCAGGTGTTTGTAATACTTCTTCCAAATTTTTTCGAGAGCTTGCTCCGGCTGTTCCTTGATCTTGGCAAGCCAGACAGTCACCTCTGAATCGTCTGAGTCCGTTTCATTGTGAGAGTCGTCGTTGACAGTCATTTTTTTGCGCTACACCTATGGTTCAATTTCCGGACGATGCGTGCCTTCAATTGTAAGCAAATCAAGGCGTGAATCACGGATAAACTTGTAAATTGTGCAACAAGCCGATAGATTAAAAAGACGCCAGGCGGGCCGCCTGAATTCGATAATAAAGGTCTCCAATGTCGCTCGAGCAGGTCAAAAAAAATTATCCGAGTATCTTCTTGTCGGGGACCGATTACGATCTGCCGGCAGAAACAAACAACTCATTTGACAAATACTCGGAGTTCAAAGAGATCGGCAAAGGAGGCGTTGGCGTTTTGTATTCCTGCTATGATCAGAATCTTGGACGCCGCGTCGTGATGAAATGTTTGCCATTAGAAATGACTGGGGACTCGATTGAGCGACGACGATTTCTTCGGGAAGCCCGGATCACGGCGCAGTTACAACACCCTAATACCGTACCCGTCTACGAGGTGGGCAAAGACAACCGAGGCCGGCTGTATTTCACGATGAAAAAGATTGAAGGCGACAATCTCTTTCGAATTATCGCCGGGATCGCGAAAGAAGATGCTGAGATCATCCAAAAGTACACTTTGAAAGTAATGCTTGGCATATTGCACCAAGCTTGTCTCTCGCTGCATTATGCTCACACGCACGGCGTGATTCATCGAGACATAAAACCTGAAAACATCATGATCGGCCTGTTTGGCGAAGTGATTTTAATGGACTGGGGTGTCGCTAAGCTTTCAGGTCAACACGACGAATCAGGCGTTGACAGCCACGTGTACCAGCGTCTGACAAGTTCGGGACAACGCCCCGGGACGCCGCTTTATATGTCCCCGGAACAGGTGATAAACGATTCACCTGTCGATGAACGAACGGACATCTTCAGCATGGGTGTGGTCCTCTACGAGGTTCTTGCCCAGCGAGAACCATTTCGAGGACTCAATGTTGAACAGACATTCGAAAACATTCTGAACGAAAGACCAAAACCACCAAGCGAGTTCTCGAAGCATTTTCGGATTACTCCCGAGCTCGACGAGATATGCATGAAGGCGATCGCAAAGAAACCGGAAGAACGTTACGCAAGCATATTTGAAATTTCCAATTTGTTACGCCAATCCGCCGAGCAGCTTGCTGACTAGCTGGACATCGCCTGTCGGGACAGAAAAAATCTCGTTCAGCTTCGCCAGCGAGTAGAGCGGGGGGTTTTCCATGCGTTTGATGGCCAGTCACGTTTTTTGGGTCACCGATTCGGAATAACTCAATCCTTTTTGAGTCCAATCAAATATCGACCCCTTCTTCAAATACCCATACGTCTTGCGAATTGCTTCTGGCTGGTCATAAAACGTCGAAATCGGGTTTTTTGAACACCCGATGGGCTGCTTGGCCGGATTCAGGGCCAAATTCGTTCCACAAATCCAACGGTATTTGCGACGGTCCCGGCAAGGCCCGAGCGGGCCGCCGATCGTCGGCGGTGTTGTTTCGCCAATCCTTGCTTGCCCGCGCGGGGATGTGTACCATCGGGACACGGTATGACGGGCATGGCTTAGTGACCATCACCGCTAAACCGACGAAGTAATATAAGCGGTCAACGATCTGACCGAGGTATCCAATTCGTCAACGCCGACCAGTCGATGACAATCTGGTGTTACGTTCTTGTCGCGGTCAGTTGCTTTATCGTGCTGCAAAACGAAAGAGAAATGAAAGAGCTTGTCGGTGGGAGCCCAGTGCAGGTCCTCGCTGTTGAATACACCAGTCAAAAAATGTCGCCAACTGTTCGCCCAATCCATTAGTGCCTCAATGAATCAAGACGTATCAGATGCATCAACCTATGACCCGGACGATCGAGTGCCGCAAAGGCGGGCCAAGCGATTTCGCGCCCGGCAATGGTTGTTCCGACTAATCACCGTCTGCATGTCGCTATTGATAGGGCTTCTTTTTGCTGAGATGCTTCTGCGAATCTGTGGATTCTCCGGATTCAAGGGAATCGCCTACTCTATGCCGGATCCCGAACTGTCTCACGTAAACAAGCCCTTGGCGAACGTCGAGGTACGCGGAGTCGACTTTCGCTACAAGGTACGAATCAATTCGCTTGGCTTCCGGGGCGACGAGTTGCGTTCCTCGGCCGATACTCGGGTCCTGCTTATTGGAGACTCGTATACATTCGGCCAGGGAGTCGATGACGACGAGACGATCGCGGTGCGATTGCAGCAATTATTGAATCAATCGGAGAATGTGGGAATCGAAGTGATCAACGCCGGAGTATACGCGTATGGGGCATTGCAGGCGAAGGGAATGGCAATGCGACATTGGGACACGATTAGGCCAGACGTTGTTGTTTTCACACATTGTGGTAATGATTTTGCGGACGACCTGCGCTATAAAGACGGCAGGTATAAGCGATTGCGCGCCGCAATTCCCGGACGAAGATTTCTGCGCGAGAATTCTGCCCTCTATAGCGTGGTGAAACCGAAAATACTCTCCATCCTCTCAAGCGTGGGAATCTACAATATGCAATTGCGATTCGAGGAGGCAGGTGAGGGTAATCTTGTCTCCGACTTAGGCGCAGAATGGCAAAAGGGTCGCGACGCCACCTGCGGTGCACTTCTTGAGCTAAGTCACATCTGTGAGGAACGAGAGGCAAGATTCTTCGTTACTTCGGTTGGCTTTTCATCCACGGAAGATGGTCTGCGACTCTCCAGCGACGCGCAAACGGTGAATGAGTTCTGTGCCGCGAATGGAATTGAGTTCCTGGATCCGCGGATTTCATTCCCGACGGGAATGACCGAGCCGTGGCACAATGAGACGTCAGTGGGCCATTTTTCGCCGCTTGGAAATCGACTGTTTGCAGATTCGCTCTACTCGGAATTGACAAAGCGAGGGGTTTTTGCACGCGAAAGCGGCAACGAAACAAATACGGTGGAGAATTAGCCAACATGGCGCTTAAGCAAGAGTGGTTAACGTCTTCGCCGACGTCGCTCTGAAATCAGATGGCCAATTGCGGCAATGCTTAACAGAGCGAGGGCGCCTGGTTCAGGAACCGCTATTCCATTCACTCGGAATGCCGGCATCACAAACGGACCGGCAGACCAAGCCCCTGCATTCTGGCGAACGGAGGCGCGACCTATATCGTCGGTGCTATTAAAATTCCAAGTAAGCGATGCGTTGCCGTCGTTAACGCTGCTGGCAATCAAAAAATAGGTTTCGCCATTTTCCAAAACGGTCAAACCGGAAAAGTTAAATGTAGACGGAGGATCGCCACTACCGAAATCAGGTAGTCCGCCCAAGACTGAAGTTTCAAGTACGTTTCCCGGAAGACCGCCAGACGAATCATAAAGTGACAAGGTAACCTGATTAACTCCAAAACTGTGACCCACGGCCGCTACCACTGTGACCAAGAAAAAATCGCCACCACCAATCGCAAAACTAGGCCCAAACTCTTGAGCGTCGGTCCCGCCAATCAGATAACCACCATTCGAATAGGTGTCACCAGGACCAAAATTATCGTACAGAATGTCCGCTGATACTGCGGCTGGCAAAGCAATTATGGTCAGCAAAATAGAGGCTAAAACTGCTGAGGTTACCAGTCTTGGAATTGGTTCGCGGCCGGAAAAACTTCAAAACCTGATTAATTGAACCACGCGGCAAACCCGAAGAAATTGGATCCAAAAACATTGTTAATGCGTCT
The DNA here is from genome assembly GCA_024638965.1 of Planctomycetaceae bacterium. Lineage (GTDB taxonomy): Bacteria > Planctomycetota > Planctomycetia > Pirellulales > Pirellulaceae > Mariniblastus. The sequence continues at coordinate 5,317 of JAHEJI010000169.1, read as the reverse complement.
CAGGAATTCTTCGTCGGCGAATTCGGTTATATTTCCGCGTTCCAGGTAGGTCGTCGCCGCCGTTCCTTGAATCCACAAGACAATCGCCAGGCTTTCCGGCGGGTTTTCGAACACTTTCCGAATATTGATTCCGCGTTCACTCGGCTCGCCGGCATGAAGATAGTCGCGCCAAAACGGTACCAGTTTATCACCCTCGAAGATGCGCTTCGCTTCGGTAAGCGTCTCCCGCCACGTGTCGATCATTTCCTGGCTAACAGCAACTCCCATGGAACCCGTCTGTTTCGGATTCGGGATCCACTCATTTTCATCGTCTGTTTCGGCGAGAATATGTTTCCACATCTCTTGGCCGTTCTCGATCGTGCCTTGTAAGTGATCGAGTGCCGTCATGAAACGCATCGGTTCGTCGATCGGGATGTCGAGAGCCAACGTTGCCACGGCGACGCCGTCGATAAGCGGAAGTATGAAGTCATCGAAATTGGAGTTGTCGTCGATATTCCTGTCTTCCTTCAACAACCACATGTGCGGAGTTTTTACGTTTTCGAACACACGATGAGCACCCACTTCGATGATGGCATTGAAATCGTGAGCCAACAGGAATTCCCCCACCGCCGCCTGCAGGTGTAAGTATCCGCGTAGCCAGTGCACATCGCCCCGATCCAGGGTCAGCCCAAAATTGACGATCGCGTCATTGTCCGTCTGTCCAAACATGATTTCCAGAAGTTTGGCAGCGTTGACCGGATTTCCATTTTCGGTCGGTACGAATTGGATTAGTGCCGGCTTCAAATGAAACTTGACATCCGGATCAGTAATCGCCGCCAGCGTTGATTCGGCTTTCGTTACATCGTCGATCCACGTTTGTACCATTTTTCGAAACACCTCATTGCGAAACACTTGGGGGTCGGCATGATCGGGAAACAGTTCCCGCAGCTTCGGTTCCATGATCGGTCCAAAAGTTCTTTCCGTCAGAAATCCGTGTCGATTCAGATCTTGAAGCAGATGCTCAAGGGCTCGACCGAACTGGATTACTCCCAAGGCAAATCGAGTCTGATCATCTTTGGGACTGGCTTGCAGCTTGGTGGTCAGGGCTGTCTCACCTTTGGCTAGCGCCCCTTTGTAGAGATAGTCTTCCGCGGTTTCTTGTGTGAAGGCCTTGCAACTGAAGCCCGACAACACAACCATCGCAAACAGTGCGGTACTTGAAGCGAGACGACGATTCAGGGTATGAGGCGCATACATTTGTGATCCTTGTGTTGGGGTCGGACGACATCGCGGGTTTACGTGGCAACTGACATACCAATTCATCGCTGGAAATCCATTTGCTCGGCAATCAACGGTTTTATCTTCCGCGTTTGGGGCTGACACCGATCGACGTGCATTCCAGCACTATGATTGGTCACTTCCGCACGGCTGTACGAGGCAAGTGGAACGCCTTGTCTTCTGAATCTCAGAGAGGCGGCAGAAAGGTGAAAATATGACGTCGAATGCCATTCGTGTCTTGGCGGTTATTTTCATTTACTCAAACGCTACCTGAACCGAGTATATAACGCCCCATTTTTACCGTTGTTTTTTTGACTTCGGCACTGGTCCAGTGCTCGACAGTATCGATGGCTCGGTTCCGACGGCGGTTGTTGCTTGCTTCTGAAAAATGGGCGGATTAGCTCACTAATAGCAGTCGTTGCTGCAGCCATGATTTTGTGCCAGGGCAAATTCCGACAAACGACGCTCGAATTTACAATGGCACACACTTTGCGTAGAGTTACTACGACGAGTTTAAAGAAGGCAAAGGTAGCTTGCACCGTTGTTGAAGTCTGCGAAAACGTAGATTAATCGTGAATTCTTGTGAGAACTGGCGGCATGAAGGAATGCTTGAATTAACTAACGTCAGCAAACGGTTTGGCGAACTGCAAGCGCTTCAGCCGACGACATTAAAGATCGAGCCGGGCAAGACGACAGCGCTGCTTGGCCCCAGCGGGTGTGGCAAGTCCACAATACTGCGCATCATTGTCGGTTTGATCCAGTCGGATACGGGCAGCCTCGTCTTTGATGATCAGCCCGTCACGCCAGAGAACATTCTTCAATTCCGCCATCGTATGGGATACATGATTCAGGATGGTGGCCTGTTTCCGCATCTGTCTGTCCGGAACAATGTGACTTTGCTGGCCAAGCATTTGAAACGTGAATCCGACTGGATTGAAGAACGATTACTCGAACTGACCGAACTCACGCACTTGCCATCGGAATCTCTGGATCGGTTCCCAGCCCAGATCTCTGGCGGCCAGCAGCAGCGTGTTGCCTTGATGCGGGCCTTGTTTCTCGATCCGGATGTCATTCTGCTGGACGAGCCGATGGGGGCACTCGACCCGCTGATTCGTTCCGAACTCCAGCAAGAGTTGCGTGAGATTTTCCAAAGACTTGAAAAGACCGTGATTGTGGTGACTCACGACATCGGCGAGGCAGGTTTTCTCGCAGATGTTATCTGTCTGCTCAAAGACGGCCGGATCGTACAAAGCGGGACGCTTGAGGATCTGGCGCGAGATCCGGCGGAAGCCTTCGTGACGTCGTTCATTAATGCTCAACGTAGTCCGCTCGAGTCATTGGGTGGGGTCAGCTAATGTCAAAGCACTCCTTCTTATTCTCAGTAGCGATCACGGCGGCAGCCATGTTCCTGCCGGCCAACACCTCCGCGCAGGAATCAGCCGAGCTGAAAGTAAAGATTGGTTCCAAGGCGTTTACGGAAAACGCGATACTGGGAGAAATGGTGGTACTGTTGGCCGAACAACAGGGTATGGAAACAACACACACCAAGGAACTGGGAACCCGCAACTGCTGGACGGCGTTGCTGACCGGAGAGATTGACATTTATCCAGAGTACACCGGCACGATGCGGGAAGAGTTGTTTGCCGGCGATATTCTGCCAGACGACGATGCTTTGCGGAGCAAACTGGCCGAGAACAATATCCTGACGACCTCGCCGCTTGGCTTCAACAACACGTACGCGATCGGAATGAAGGAAGAACTGGCTGAAGAGCTGGGAATAACCCGCATTTCCGATTTGAGGGAGCATCCGAATCTGAAGTTTCGATTCAGCAACGAATTTATGGATCGAGCGGACGGCTGGCCAAGTATGCGGGAAAACTACAAATTGCAGCAGGAGAATGTCCGCGGCGTGGAACACGCACTTGCCTATCGTGCCTTGGACACAGGCAATGCAGATGTGACGGATGTTTACTCGACTGATTCGAATATCGCCCGCTATGGGCTACGCGTGCTTGAAGATGACCGCGCTCACTTTCCGCGATATGAAGCCGTGTTTATCTACCGAGCGGATCTTGCCGGGCGCGCGCCGGAACTGGTTCAGTCAATCAACCGTTTGTCCGGAACGATCACTGACAACAAAATGCTTTCGCTAAACCAACAGGTCGAACTCAAGCATTTCTCGGATACTCGTGTTGCGGCGACATTTCTCAACGAATCGTTGGACCTGGAAATTGAAGTTCAGGAGTCCGGATTACTCGATCGGGTTCTGAAAACGACGATCGAGCATCTTGTTCTGGTTGTCACGTCACTGGCTGCGGCGATTGCGGTGTCTTTGCCGTTGGGAATCGTCGCGGCGAAAAATCCGGTGGCAGGCCAATTTATCGTCGGAACCGCTGAGATCATTCAAACCATTCCCGGTCTTGCACTCTTGATTTTCATGTCGGTAGGTTTTGCCTTTGTCAGCCTCCCAACACTGGGGGCATTCCCAGTGATCGTGGCGTTGTTTTTGTACAGCTTACTGCCAATTATTCGCAACACCATGACAGGCCTAACGGACGTACCGAACTCGATAAGGGAATCGGCGATCGCGTTGGGTCTAACACCTGCGGCACGTTTACGATTGATTGAATTGCCGATGGCTTCCCGGATGATACTTGCCGGTATCAAGACGACAGCGGTGATCAATGTGGGGTATGCAGCACTGGGTGGACTCATTGGGGCAGGCGGATATGGGCAACCCATCATGACCGGGTTGCGACTCAACAGCGAAGCGTTAATGCTGGAGGGTGCGTTGCCGGCCGCGTTGTTGGCGCTCGTGGTCAAGTGGGGTTTTGAAATCTCCGAACGGTTTCTTGTTCCAAAAGGCTTGCGATTGAAACCGACGAAATAGAAACCGCGCGGCACGGATCATTCGTTTGGCGCCCGGCTGCCCGTTTCGATCTGTCACGAAAAACGGCAACTTGGAGAGGCGCTTGGTGAAGCTAATTTTTGTTGCACGCCATCACGGTTGCATTGCAACTGCCTGCATAAACCCGTTAATCTCGTCGACAAATTCCTCAAGCGGTAAGTCGTTATGTCCGAGACCCTCAGCGTGGATGAATCGCTTGTTGCCCGCTGGAGAAGCAGCGTAAAGTCTCTCGCCCAATTCGAGCGGAACGATATTGTCCTCCGTTCCATGAATCTGCAAGAGGGGAACCTGAGATCTTGAAACGGCTGATAGCGAGTCAAACCGGTTTCGCATCAGCCATTTCACGGGAAGCCACGGAAAGGCCATTGCCGCAACGTCAACCAACGACGAAAAATTGCTGACCAGCACCATCGCCATGGGGGGCAGCTCGCAACAAACTTGCACGGCTACTCCGCCACCCAGCGAGCGGCCCAAGTAGGTAATCTCCTCGGGTGATTTATTTGCTCGCTCACACAACCATTTCACGGCCGCCATTCCATCAGCTACCACACCTTTTTCAAAAGGAGTCCCGTCACTTTTTCCGTAACCGCGGTAATCAAAGACCAAAATGTTGGAGTTTAGTTGATTCGAAAGTCGTTTTGCTTCCTGCCCCATCATGGCGACGTTTTCGCCATTTCCATGAAAGAACACGAAATGGTTTTGCCGGCCGCTTTGGGCGAAGAACCAGCCGTGGAGTTTTGTTTCGTCAGCCGAATTGAACCAGACTTCCTCGGCGCCCAAACTCTCGTGATCGAAATCCCCCACATTCGATCGCGGCGCCGGATAAACAAGATAATTTTCGAACGGGACCATCAAAGCCACGATGCATAGAACACAAGAGCGAACCCAAACCCAAACTTCATCGAATAAAACAATCGTTTCAGTTTTTTGACCGGACGGGATTACGGCAAATGATTGTAACTGATTTGGAACTCGTCACGATCTATGGTGCATTGGCGAAATCACGTTTTTCCATCGCCAGCCAGGCACCATTCTTGTCGTAAAATGTAGGCGGCTCATACGTCCAACCGTCTTTCAACCTTTGCTCTTCTGCGCGTAGTTTTTCCAGTACGAACGGGCCCGCTGCCTGGGCGAAATGTTCGGCTTGTTCTC
>JAHEJI010000168.1 GCA_024638965.1 Planctomycetaceae bacterium | reverse complement strand
AACCGTCGGTGCAGTAGCTGCGTCCCGCTTTGAGGCCCTTCACCCACCCAGCGTAGCTGAGCGGTTGATCTTCATCGAGCTTGACATAAATACGCCCCAAGCCGACCCGATCATCGTAGATGCAGGGGAAGTCCGTTTCACCGCTGATCGGAATCGTCATGCCACAATTCAATGTGTGATACCAGATGTTCAATTCCCAGATTGCCGGCGTATCGACGGCTGAAATGAAATCACAAACACCATGAGCGGCCGCCACGATGTATTCGTTTGCTCCGATACCATCAAATTTTGGCATCTCGTAATCTGGCAGTTTGTTTGCGGCTTTGCTGCGCAACCCAGCTGGTGCCCCACCCCACGAATTTGCGACGAACGCTCGACTTCCATCGGGCATATAGTCGGGAAGGGCCAAGCCCCAGCCGCTGTGGCTGTAGCCGACAACGCCCCCCTGCTCTTTTCCCCATTTAAGAACTGGCAGAGTCCAACTTGGCCAGTCTTCGAGATGGTCAGCGTCGGGATAATCGTCTTCCGCGAGATTGAGCAAGCACAGATGTCCCGCATGCGACGAAGGAAATCCACTGACTTCAACGTCATAACGCAGAATGCAATCGGGAGTCGACAGCTTTGAAACCTCACCATTAAAGAACTGTTTCTGAGTGTACCAACAGGGGCCCCAACTCAAAACGTTCCCTACGTTGAGATCTTCGCCCAGCACGTGACGCATCATGGCTTCCGGACCTACACCCTCCGTTGGACTGTCGTAATGCGAACAACCCGCTGCATGAATGTGATGATCGCCCGAATACCAGTTGCGTTGGGCAAGATGAATCCAGCGTATCAATTTGACAGATAGCCGATGTTCCCCAGTTTCTGGAATCTCAGCCTTCATATCGATCGGCAAGTATTCGGGGCCTCGCGATACACTGATGGAATATTTACCTGCAGGAAGCGAAACAGATTCTCCGTCGGAACGATAGATCTGGCGATGAAAGAAAAAGTCAGGTGCCAGGCGACGAGTTTGATGAGGATAGACTCGACCTTGATCGTCCGTAATAACGAATGAGGCTGTCGTTGGTCGCCCGTCAAAATCTTTCACCTCAAGATTGACCTTCACGGCAGGTCGGCAGTCAAACAAGATTGCGACGGCATCGCGAAAGCCGATATCTCTTGTCCCAGCACCGATATGAAAAGAAATTGAGGCTTCCCGTTGACCGGCATCGCGGCTGTAAACAAGCAAAACCCGGTATTCAAGCTGCAGTCCGGACAGGCGTTTGCGCATTGGAGGTCGATCCAACATCGACAACGTTAAAAACCGATCTAACACGTCTTCTGGATTCACCAGCTTTTGATCGGATCGTGGCCGCTCGCGTGGATGTTTGCCGCGTTCGTAAACGGGGGCCGCATTCGGAGTCTCGACTTTTAGCTCAGGTGTTATTTCAGCTTGATTGTGGACTTTGACAAGAAACGTCCGCCAGCCGTTTTGCATCAGCTCTTTGCGGCACTCCCCTTCTTGAACTTTCACGCGACTTTCCGCATTGATGTTCACGCCCGCAATGCAAAACGAGTCGAGAATCTTTTGAATCGCGATGCAGGCTTCGTTGCCTTCCAGGCGGAAGGCTCTTTCCAGCGACTCGACAGTATTTTCATCTAAGGGAGAGCCCGCAGCCTTCATGGCTTGAACCAATCGTTTCGTCGCTGCAACCAGTGGCTGTTTTTCGACGTCCGGAACAACCTCCAATTCCTGCGCGAAGGCGAGTGGACCAATTCCAACACCTGACAGGATCAGGCAAATCAAACAAACAAGTCGCAACATTGAAATATGCTTGCCGTCCATGGAAACCTCCCACCGTGAACTGAGTTGGCCTTCATGGTACCAGATTCGCTAGTCCTGATCACGTATCCATTCTCTCCAGCGTTTTCGGTCATCACCGAAATCTTGACCTGTGACTCGTTTTAGCTGATTGACAATGAGATCTTGTTCTTCAGCGGATCGACCTTCCAATAAGTCGACAAGAAACAAAGGTGAACTCATCAATTTGTGATCTTTGATGTAATTATTGGCAGGATGGTTCTTTGCTTTGTCACCGATCTGTTTGAGCAAGTTTCGGGTTTCGGTCGAAATTGTCTCCTCCGTAACGTGGTCACTAATCGCGTTTTCCCAAAACTCGAATCCCTCGGCGAGACGGTCGTAGGCGGCAACGCGGTCTTCTTCATTTTCTGACTCAAGGGCCTCCAGTTCTTTTTGAACCCGGCTGGAATCTTCATCCGACATCGCCAGGAGTTGTGTGATCAAAGCTAATTTGACTTCGGGGCTGTGAATGGTGAAGGGAGCGACAATTCCCAAATGCGAAAACAGGGGTTGAAGCAATTCCTTTACAAGTAGTGGATCATCGTCGACAAGTGACTTGTAATCAGTGGCTGTGAATAAATGAGGTTCGTCAGCGACGATCGCAATCCGAATTTGCCCATCCGCTTGTTGGCGAAATTCGACGATCAATTCATCACTTGTGAAGAGTAAGGAAACCCGAGGTCCTTCCGGGTCGTCAAACACAAATCTTTGGTTGGGATCGTAGTTTTCGGAGAACTCGATTCGAACGAAGTCGCGCGAAGTCCGACACGTGCCACTGATATCTTGGTTTGAAAACATACACCGATAATTGTCGCCGCCCCCGCCAGCATTTCGAGAGCCCCCCGAATTCTCCGCGATCGAATTGAAGGCCTTTTGAACCGGATGACTGACTTCCAACCCTCCAGCTCGTTGCCCTGCAAATCGCTCAGCTCGATCGCGATCCAGCCCGCGATCGATAAATTTTTGCACTCTTTTCTCAAACTCGGCATCTTCGTCGACTGCGGGAAAGTCCTGTCTGAGAGCGATATTGCGGCCACTCCATTGCAAACGAATTAATGACCCAATTTCATCCGAAAGTTCATTAATCGGGCCTTGTTCATATTTGAGGTGCGGGACCGATTGCCAGCCCCATGCGTTCGAACCAAAAGCTGCGATCAACAGAACTGAACAACAAAATGATCTAGTGATCTCTATAAAAGAATTGGTGATAGATTGCATTTCTGGTTCCCCTTAGATTCTGTTCATTTAGCTCAGATTCTAGGAAAAAGTTGCGTCGTGTCGAATTAGGTTCATCTCAGTTTCTTTCCTCATCTTCTGTGCACGATGTGTAAAGCTACAAAAAAAGCCCAGCATTAGCGGCTGGGCTTCTTTTGTAAAATTCGTTAGCTGAAAAACTAGAAAACATCTGTCAGGAATTGATGGCCCCAATGGTAGCGGCGAGTCGAAGGGTAGTAGTTGTGCCATTGTCGGTTGTAAACCGGGATCCGCATTTCAGCTGGATAGCGATAATACAAACTGTCAGCGCTGCGGTAATACTCATTGCCCCAATAGTTCTGAGGGTAGTAGACATATGGATAATGGTAAAACCGATCCATGTTCCGTGATGCCTGCCCGCCCCATTGAGCGCCGTAAGCGTTCTCCTGGGCCTGTGTTGATTGTGGTTGGCTGGCGATTGCGATTACCGCGACGCAAAAAGCGGCCAACATGAAACGACGAATCATGGAGACTTTCCTCCTGGTAGTCTGTGCCAACATTGTCGACAACGGTTGGGTCTGAAAGGATCTTGTACGTTCCATTTCAATCGGCAGGACATACAACTGGCATTGAAAGAATATTCCTCAACACCAACACATTGAGACAAACTCAAGTGAAAATGTGAACGCGAAACCAAGCCTGTTGGGTTAGTCAAAGTTTAACGGCGCGCCGTTCGAATTTCGGGGCTGGCGTCATTGAGATCATCAACCACCTGCTAGCTCTTGCGTCGACGGAGGCACAAGTTCAGCGGGGATTGAAACAGCAGGTATAAGAATCTAGGTCGAATCGAAATTTCGCGTGAGTTCTTATTCCGCTTTCTGCGATTCACGGGGCGCATTCTGCCCGTCCTCTGGCATTTTGCCGGCGGCAATTTCTTCTTCAAACTGATCCATCATCGGCCAGTCGATCGCACACGTGCCAAAATCGGCCATATGTAAATAGCCTTCAACTCGCTTGATTGCCGAATCGATCAAAACATCATCCTTGCGAAAAATCGGGCCGTGGCTGGGTAACAGCCATTCAACATCGCTTTCGCGAATCCGTTTCAGAGATCGTCCGAACGCAACCAGATCGCTGCCATGATGCGCGTCGATCGCGCCAATACAACCATCTCGGTAGATATTATCACCGCTGAAAAGATACTTTCCTAAGCGAAAAGAAAGTTGGCTGTCGGTATGTCCTGGCGTCAACCAGACTTCCAACTCAAGACTTCCAACGTTGATTTTATCCCCTTCGTTGATCAAAGTCTCCACTTCGACCGGCGGCATTTGCATGTCGATTCCTTGAGCTTCAATCAACGCGAAAGTCTTAATTCGATCACCTGTTCGGAGTGGTTCAGCAGCAAGCGGATGGGCCGAAACCGAAGTTCGCAAAATCTGTTTGGCTTTGGAAAGCCCTTGAATGTGGTCGACGTCTGCATGTGTAGCAATCAACGATTTACATTTCGCGAACGGAAAATCAAGTTCCCGGATCATGTCAATGATTTCGTCCACAACCTCTTCATAGCCCACATCGATCATTACCCATTCGTCATCATCAAAAATCAAATAGACGTTACAACCGAGCACATGGCCAAGCTGATGATTGACTTCAATGATGTTTGGGAAGATCGGCTTACGTTTTTGCATGGGTTGGATTTTTCGACACGATTGATATTTTTAACGAATTCAGATTTTACGAATGATCTTGGCAAACAGCAACTCTTTCAAAAACGAACGTTAACCTGGAAAAAACGAAGGTTCTGCTGAGGGAAGTTCATTCGTCGCCTCGCGGGCAACGCGGCGAAGAACCATCCCACCGCGCGAACATCAAGGGGCTATGACGAAAAACGGAGAGCGTTCGTGAGCCCGCAAAATGGTCGATCGCTCGGCAAACGCGCTGCTTGCAATCAGTGACTCCGCCTCAAGACATGCTTTTCCACCTTCCCGCGTCGGTTGCGTTGGGGGAGTCTCGTCAACCCAGGCTCCATCAAAGTCGCCGTAGACACCTGTGAAGCTCACGGAGATCAAATGTCCGGTGGATTTGGGTAGGTGTGCCAAAATCGCCCGCATCCCGTCTACTTATACGGTGCGGATATCACTGTACTTGGAACGGTCCATGCCAATCGCAATGAGAACGGTGTCACATTCGGGAAGTTGCCCGGCAAATGAACTTGGATTTGTCACACCACCATCAGCCGTCTAAGTCCCAGTTCCTTGAATTCCGCAGACCGATTGGCGTGTCGCGTAAGGGCGAACAACTCGTCCCCGTCGTCTTTCCATGACAACGCAAGCGCAATCCAACGTATCCACATCCGAAAATCAATCGGTTCATAACGTTTACAAACCGTCCTGAGTGTCGACATGGATCGGATTAGCACGAAAAACGGGGCAAATCGGTGTCTGAATAACAAATGTTGCCACTTCGCATACGCCTCATTACAGTGAAAATGGTACAATAAGCAAATGGCAAACGACTGTTCAGATAATCGGGTCGCACCGGTTTTGCAGCCCAAAAGGAATCATAACTTATGACGCGTATGCTTCAATTCACCACTGTCTTATTCCTACTCCTTTTCTTATTTGCTCCCGTCCTTGCTCAGGATGATATGCCTGAAGTTGCCGGCGGCGAACAGGGTTCGGAACAAGTCAATAGTGATGCCGTCGAGTCCACAGAATCGGCCAGTCTTGAGTTTCTCAACGAGGGGACTCTGCCGACCTCGATTTCGCAATTACGCGCGATGGAAGAGCATGTTGCCACACTCGTGGAAAGGACCATGCCAGCCACAGTCAATATCCAGGTCGGTCCTGCACAAGGAAGTGGTGTTGTCATCAGTCGAGACGGCTATATTTTGACGGCCGCACACGTAATTGGCGGACCCAATCGTCCAGCGACCATCACATTTCCTGACGGCAAAAAAGTCGCAGCGACGACTCTAGGGATCAATCGGTCTGTTGATTCCGGGATGTTAAAGATCGAAGCAAAAGGGCGTTGGCCGTATTTGGACATCGGTGAGTCTGAATTGGTGAAAGACGGCCAATGGGTGATCGCGATTGGTCACCCTGGTGGTATCGATCTGAAACGAGGATTAGTCCTTCGTGTCGGCCGTAAAACTTTTGGCACGGACACCATTCTTAATACGGATTGCCCGCTTGTGGGCGGTGATTCAGGCGGACCTCTGATCGATATGGATGGGAATGTGATCGGAATCCACAGTCGAATTGGCGGGCAATTAACGGATAATCTTCACGTTCCCATTGATGCATATTCTCGCGAGTGGGATCAGCTGGCTGACGGCAAACGGATTGGCGCGCGCCCCTATCTCGGCTTCGATATCCTGGACGGATCCAATGAAATTGAAGATGTCACCGAAGATAGCCCGGCAGAAAATGCAGGTCTCAAAAAGGGAGATCGTATTATCAAAATACGAGATAGGGAAATTGAGAATAGACGCGACATTTTCTTGGAAGTCAGAAGAGTGAAACCAGGCGACACGATCAAAATTGTCGTCCAACGAGATGACGAAGAACTGACTTTGGACCTAGCTGTCGGCGAACAATAGTTTGGCCGAATCAAATCGTAACGCGACCTCAACAAGACTCAAAATTATGGCAACCCCTTACAAATCTCTTCTTTCAATATTTTGCATTGGATTTGTTTTTGCTTTTTTGCATTTAACGATTCCAAGCGTTAGCGCACAAGGTTCGGCGGTCGAAGATCCGCCCGCCATCCAGGAAGAAGAGGCCGAAGAAAAAGCTGAGCGAGAAGAAGAGAAATCCGAAAAGCCGTCAAAGCAGGAAGGTGAAAAGTCACCCGGAGCGGACGAACAAGACAAATCGGATCCTGATCAAGCCAAACCCGAACAGGAAAATGCCCAGCCCGAAAACAAGGACGATGAAACTGAAAAATCTGAGGACGACGACCAAAAGACGGAAGATGAATCCGCCGGCAATCAAAAAGACGAAGGTGCCGAGCCGCGTCGAACTCGATCAGGGTCAACGATCAGATCGGTTACGGCCCGTCGTCGCAACTCAAAAACAAGCCCCGAATTTGCCGAGCTTTTTCAGCCCGTCGTGGCTTCAGCATCGGCGTCAACTGCCATCGTTTACGCTGGACGCCGTCAGATTGCGATGGGCACGGTTGTCGACTCAGACGGGTTCATCCTAACCAAAGCGAGCGAAATGCGCGACGACCTCAAGTGTAAGCTCGCCGATGGCAATTCGTATTCCGCATCGGTTTACGGGGTAGATCCTGTAACCGATTTGGCCTTGTTGAAAATCGACGCCAACAACCTACCCTCCGTCGAATGGTCCAACAATCCAACCCCCGCGCCAGGACGATGGGTGGCGACGCCCAATCACGAAAACGAAGCGATCGCAATCGGCGTCATCAGCGTCAATGAGCGTGAGATTCTACCCTCTCGACCGTTCATTGGCATTCAGATGCGACCCACAGAAAATAACGCCGGCGTCCGAATCAACCAAGTCATCCCGGACACTCCCGCGGACCGTTCCGGAATCCTGATTAACGACATCGTCGTGAAGCTCGACGACATTGATATCCCTGATCGAGAAACTCTGGTTGATTCACTTGGACAATATACGATTGGCGATGTCGCGACTTTAACGGTGAAACGGGGTGACAAAAAAGTCAAAATTCGTCTTGTCCTGGCCGACGAGGAGAACAAGAATCCGCAATTCGATCGAACTCGCCAACAAAACAGCATGGGCAGCACGCTCAGCAAACGACGGAAGAATTTTCCTTTGGCGTTCCAACACGACTCAATGCTTGACGCAAAAAACTGCGGCGGCCCCCTTGTTGATCTGGACGGTCGCGTGGTTGGGATCAACATCGCCCGAGACGGTCGTGTCTCCTCATTGGCGCTACCCAGAAGTATTGTCGATCCAGTCATCGCACGTCTTAAAACCGGTGAGTTTTCGCCGGCGGTTGTGAACGCGGAAAAGCTCAAAAAAGTGGATGCGCAATTAAAAGAAGTTTATGCCAAACTTGAGGAATTACCGGGCAAGAGAACAGAACTGGAACGCAAGGTTGGCATTGCAGACGCCAAAAAAGAAGAACTGGAGAAAATGCTCAAAGACATTGAGACGCGACTAAAAATGATCGAAGAAAAGAGCAGTGGTGACCGCACTGAACTTAAGAGTGTCGATAAGGAACTTAAAATCATCAATTCAGCAAAACGCCGATTGGAATCCAAACGTAAGGACCTGCAAGCGGGCTCCCAGTAAAGCCAAACGTCTCGCACCACTTAAATTAACGCGTAGCCCTTTGCTCCCGACGAGTGCAGGCCTCACGATTAATCAATGGCTCGGGTTGAACGACCGGGAGAGCGGGATTCCAAATACGTTGAGAGCAAGATCTGGGCGGCAAGTTTGTCAAGCTGCGCCTTCTTTTTCTTTGGCGATAGACGGCTGTGCGAAAGTACTTCTCTGGCCATGGCGGTGGTGTATCTTTCGTCAACCCAGTCAACCGGAAGATCGGTTTGTTGCGATAACCACAATCCGAATTCTCGAGCCTGCTTTGATTTCTCGCTTTCATCACCGCTCATATGTACGGGTAGCCCCACGACGAATCCGACGATTTGTTCCTGGTTCACGAGTTCGCGAAAATAGACCGCGTCTTTTTCCGGCGTGCGGCGGTTGTACAACTCGTAAGGGCTGGCGATCTTTCGCCCTGGATCACTGATCGCGACTCCGATCCTGACGGTGCCAAAATCAATACCGGCCAATCTTCCCGTCGGGGGTAACTCGTCCGTTTCGTCACCGCGGTTTTTCGAGTCAGGCATCTATTGGTCTTTCAGACTCGTGATCGGCTGACGAGATTCTTCCGACACGAAGTATCCGGTTTTTAGAAATTTGAGGGTGGCTTCTATTACCTCCGGTTGGTTCATCATCGTGCTATGTACCAGAGGTTTAACCATCAAATCACGTGCCCCAACAAGCTTGGTTTCATCGAGTGAAACAGAATAGTCATCCGGACCTTTGAGCACAAAATTGGACCATCGCGAGTTTTCCTGACCTCCGGCAATGATCCCAAAATCAAACTCGGGTGTCGCCAGTTGGGGCTCAACTAAACCCCACGTTGTCGACAGCTGTACACCACTAACCCCGGAAAGCGCCGTAAACGTCAAGCTGTTTTTCAAAACACGTGCCATTCTTGATCCTTGATTGGGCGGACCCATCATGACCATCCGACCGAATCGAGCGTTGAGTTTACTGCCATCATCGTCATTTTTAATGTCACCAAGCAAGTGTCGCACAACAATGTTGCCCAGACTGTGGCCCACAAAGTGGATTTTTGTGACGTCTGGGCCAAGTCCTTCTAGAACGCTGTGCAGGGCTTTCGCATGCGATGCAATGTCAGCTCGTGAGCTGGCGTACTCGAAAGGAATTACTTTAAAACCGCCTTCTACCTGAAGATATTTTGCCAACTTGTTGAGCGAGCGTCGGGACCTCATCAACCCATGTAGCAGGATGACGACTTCTCCTTTGATCTGCGTTGCTTCGCCCTCGGCGATTTTCCGATCGAGTACATTTTTGCATCCTTCATACGAACCCCAGGCATGTCGATAACTCTTCGGGTCGATCAACCGGAAGTGTTTGTCCATTTCATTTCGTTGCAACTTCCAGCCGCCGACGTAGACAACGTCAGTCCAAAACTGCTGTCCACCCAACGTTTTTAGTTTCAAGTTGAAGCCCAATTCCGATTTCTTCTCTTCCGATTTCTTCTCTTCCGATTTCTTTTCTTGTGCGTTCAACGATCTCGGCATCCAAGAGGTGCTGACAGTGGTGAAAAGCATCAATAGCGTGATTGTTACAAATATTCGGTCCATTGATTTTTCTCCAATTGCTTCACGATCTCTCGAATCGCTGATTCATCCTGTTTGTTGGCAACGAGAGTGGCGTTGCGCGTATGCACGACAATACAGTCTTTCATTCCGACAGTGACGACCAGGTGTTCGCCTTCCGAGCGAATGATCGAGTCTCTGGTGTTGATTGCCAGGTTGCGACCGTCGATCGCGTTCCCGTTTTCGTCGACTCCTTTTAACCGTGGAATGGCCGTCCAGTTTCCCAGGTCATCCCAAGCGAAAGGAGCTTCGACAACGAGCACATTTTGATATCTTTCCATTACTGCATAATCAATGGAAGTGCCTTCGATGGCACAAAACTCGGTTTCCAGAGTGCTGGCAAATCGTTCGGTCCCAATCGACTCGGCAATTTTTTCGATGTGAGCAGACATTTTGGGTTCGAACTCGCGGAGTGCGGCCAAAATCGTCTTCGCCTTCCAAACGAAAATACCGGAATTCCAATAGAACGAGCCCGCCGCCAGAAACTGCCTTGCCGTTTCAAGATCCGGTTTTTCACGAAATCGGCTAACCCCAAACGTGGGAAATTGTCCGTCGAATTTCGTATCGGATCGTTCGACGTAGCCGAATACGTCGGCAGGATAGGATGGCTTGATTCCAAATGTCACGATTCTTGATGGATCTTGATCAATTAGAGTCACCGCTTGCTGGATCGCCTGTTGAAAAACATCGGTTGGCTCAATCACGTGATCCGCCGGCATCACGACCATCGTCGCGTCCGGGTCCTTTGCAGCGACCAGTACTGCAGCCAACCCAATACAGGGCGCGGTATCTCGTTTGGCCGGTTCCCCAACGACACATTCTGCCGGGATTTGAGGCAATTGTTTTGCAATCGGATCGACAAGGCTTTGATTTGTCACGATCAGTAATTGGTCGTTGGCACATAATCCGACCATTCGATCGATCGTCGCTTGTAGCATGCTTCGATCACCTATCAATTTGAGCAATTGTTTCGGCAGCGATTTACGACTGGCGGGCCAAAACCGTGTTCCCGAGCCACCGGCCATGATTGTTGCGTACAACATTTTGAGTCCTTATTAGAGTTCCTCAGAGAACTAAAACCAAAGTGTTCCGGTCATAGGCCGATCGTCTTGATCTTAGTCCTAGTCCTAGTCTTGGTCTTGTTCTTGTTCTTGTTCTTCGTCTTAGTCTTCGTCTTAGTCTTCGTCTTAGTCTTCGTCTTAGTCATTGACGGGCACGGACAGGACTAAGACTAGGATAACGATTACGACTAGGATGAATTACGATTTCTATCCCGAAAAAAGCAAACCGGATATAGCCGAAAAATGCCATCCGCCCTTAGACGAAGTACTTTTCGCCCTCGATTCGGATTCCCTTTTTAATTTTTTGGGCAAGTTCTTCCGAATCTACCGCGAACAACGGGTTGATTTCGACGACCGCATTCTCATTGACGTCCGCACCAGCAGTTTTCAGCCAACTTTTATGCAAGTCGGATATGGCCGCCTTAACATGACCTGGCGTTTCTGACGGCGCAGGGGGTGAATTCTTCACCGCACAAAACCCTTCGGCTGGATCGACTTCGCAGATGATTGCGTTATTGGCCCAAGGCAGCAGGTCAAAAATGAATCTTTCGAATTTGATCGCGTTGTTTTCTGATGGCTGGACAAGCACACCTTCTCGGTTTACGAATGGTACCTTTTTGTTGGCTCGATGAAACGGAAGTGCGTCGCTTTGTTCGCTGGTTCTTCTGAGAAAATCCGTGGTGAAAACGTGAACGGCGATGCTTCCTGCCCACAGTTTCAAACTTCCGTCGTCGTTAGTTTGACGCGCGAACGTTTCCGGAAGATCGCTGTATTCAATAATCTGAACTTTCCCGTTGACCGACACGAGGTTGCCAACTTTTTGGAGAGGGTCGTTTTTGCGAACAACCTGGGTCGTCATTTCTGAACCACTTTGCAGGTGGTATCCAAGCAAGGCGGGATTACAAACCTGAATTAGCGGGTTATCGACTTGCCCATAAAAAACATGCTCGATCCTTCGATCCATGATATCGGCGAGGCAGCCGCTTTTCACGAAGGCAGCCAGCATCCCACCGTGACCGTCTGGACTTGTAAACAACGTATGTTTATTGGCGAGAATCAGTTTGCCTTCGAGATCCACTGCGGGCATCGTTCCCTGGCAGAACAACTTGACGTCATCCTCCGCGAAGCCGAAATAGTCATGGTCTTTCAAATAGGCCGCTGATTCATCATGGGTGGGCGGACTGGTCATAATGTAGATAGGAATACGCGAACCAAACTGGTGGGCTCGTGCAAGACACTTCTCCATAATGATCTGGTACAACGATCGGCCACTAACGGGACCTATTTCGTACATTCCCTTCGGATGATTGAATCCAAGTCGGCTGCCTTGCCCTCCAGCTGTCAAAATCATGGCGACTTTTCCCGAGGCGATTGCCTCAGCACCTGACTTTGAAGCTCGTGCAAACAATTCTGGGTTTCGGAAATCTTCCAGCGTTATGGCGGGAGGCACTTCCGCTTTTTCGGCGAGCGCGGCCCAATGTTCGTCGGCGTCCTGTTGTTCATACAGGTCTTGAATTTGCTCGAATTGTACGGACTGGATCTGGTCGGCCAGTTGGTGTTGCTGGTCCGAGCTAATCGTATCCCAAAAGTCGAGCAAGTGAGTCTGGTTGTACTTTTCGAGCTGTGTTTGAAGTTGTGATTTACTGACCACCACGTTTCCAGTTTTTACATTCGTTCGATTGGTTGTCTATGAAGATAAGCGAGAGTAGGCGGTCACTTCGACAAGAAGTTGCTTTGCGTCCGACGAAGGTCGAGCCAGGACGATTTCCAGCCGCAGACCGAATTTCTGCTGGTCCGTGACTCGAGTTGTGGCCTGATCACAATCGACGACAGCCGCTTCCA
>JAHEJI010000167.1:7116-12864 GCA_024638965.1 Planctomycetaceae bacterium | reverse complement strand
AATCCCAACCACCACCACCGCCGGCTGGACCCGGTCCAGACCACGAATCAGTTATCACACGCAATGTAACATCGGCAGAGCTTACCGAATACGCAACCAAGGCGACAACCATCGTCAATAGAACTGTTGTTTTTCTCATGTTGTTTTCTCCATTAGTAAAAAAAGAAGTGAAACGCCACGCTAAGCGCTGGAAGAATCGTTAATACCATTCCAATAGGCCCCAATTTAACGACCCTCGCTTTAGTGTCAATCAAAAAGTCGTAAACTTTGACAAAAATAAAAGAAAAAAGTTGACACACCAAATTGACGCCAAATCGGCATTTTTTAGGTGTAGTTCCGACATTTGTCACGATTGCGCAAATTCGAGATCACGGTAGCTAGAGTGCGCGTTGAGCCGCAGGTAGGGTCTTGATTCCGCCCGAATTCGACTTCGGCTATCTCAACCTGGTCGTATCACGCAAATGCTCGATGCGACCGAGGTAGAACTACCGACCAGTCTGCGAAAGCTTCAACGCATAAAAGCTCGTTTTGCTTCCGCAGAATCAGCTGATTTTGCCGAATCAACGATTGGGAAAAATTTTAGACTCTAAATTTCCGTCGACGAGAATGCCGTATTCGAGTTCGGTCGGAACCCAGCTGTCGTCTTCGTAAAATGGACGAACGAAACAAAACGTGCCCGGGTTCGCGACGCACCTGCGCTCGAAGTCTCTCCACTCATCAATTTTGCCTTGATTGATGTCAGATCGTTGTGGAAAGAGATTGATATCGTAGACGCCGCCTTGACGCATGCTGATGAAGTGACCGCGGTCAAAGTCGGCCCCGTATTTATCCTGGAATCGGCGGCGAAACGATTTCCCCGCCTCGCCTTGTTGCGATTCGGTCAAGTTCTCCAGCTTCTTTTTTGACTGCACTCGTCCCAAGAAGTCCGACATGTATTTCTTGTCGCGTTCCTGTTCACTCAGATAAGAGTATCCGAAGGCTCCGACAACTCGTTCGAGCGACAAGTCGAAAACGTATTCATAGCCTTCGATCTCCATCGATACGATATTGGATTCGCCGCTCGTCATCTTGTCGTAGTCGTCGCACATCATGTTGCGATAACGATCGCAAATGTCGAGCATTGGCTTGAGGCCAGCCGAATCAAGTCGATTTCTGCCCGTCGCCGAAATCGTACTTGCGGCGATGCCATCGTTAGCCATACCGGCTTCGTGACCGATGGAACCGGGTAATTCGGAAGATTCCGGGGCCAAAGGACCCGATCGGATTTCGGGTGCGCTGATGCTCGATTCCTTGCCCAGGGATGTTGGTTTTTTAGAATGTGCCATAACTGAGCTCCCTGCAAATTCCTAAACATTCAATGTGACCAAACAAGCCATTTTTAGGTGTTCTAAGACTCCCATCATATCAGTTTTGGTAATGCGTTTGCAGTTTTTTCTCTGTGTTTACTTCGCCAGCGTTTCAAGGGTAGATGCAACATTCCTCCTTTAGTTGGTTTTGGGACTCAGTGCATGACCTTGATCCAATAACAATGATGTTATCAATTTCGGACGCCGAGTAAACTGTTCAACATGCGTCATAATCATCCGAATGGTATCGTCATTTCAGCCTGTGTGGGGTTGGTTCAACTTTTGATCGCCCATTCGGCAATTGCACAGGATTCACTTAACCGAGATTACTCGGACCAGCTTCAGCGTATCGCTCCGCGCGAACCCAATGCCGCGATTCAGTCGATGGAGATCAACGACGAGCTGCGGATCGAATTGATCGTAAGTGAGCCGATGGTGATGGACCCGGTGGCGATCACGTTTGATGAATGGGGCAGGGCGTATGTAGTTGAAATGCGAGGATACAGCGAACGAGAGGACCAGCGTTTGGGCAGAATCAAATTGTTGGAAGACACCGACAATGATGGCCGCTTTGACAAGTCCGTGATCTTTGCCGACAAATTTCGTTGGCCCACTGCAATCGTCTATGCCTTTGGCGGGGTGTTGGTCGGGGATGCGCCCCACCTTGTTTTTCTGAAAGACATCGATGGCGACAGAAGTGCCGATGTTCGACAAGTTTTGTTTACCGGGTTTGGCACGTCCAACGTTCAGCAGTTGCCCAACAGCTTTCAATGGGGCATCGACAATCAGATTTACGGTGCCAGCGGCGGAAATGGGGGCCAATTAAGACGGGTTGAGATTTCTGACGCACTTCCTTTTAACCGCAAAAACGTCGATCCCAGTCAGCCGATAAATCTCAACGGTCGAGACTTCAAAATTGATCCGAAGACACTGAGTCTGGCCGCGATCGCCGGTGGCACGCAGTTCGGGATGACGTTCGATCGCTTTGGCCGGCGTTACATTTGCTCCAACAGCGATCACTGCCAACAAATTATCTTTGAAGACAAATATGCAGTGCGGAATGAACTGCACAGGTTCAATCGATCGCGGATCAATATAGCCGTCGACGGCCCCGCGGCCGAGGTGTTTCGCATTAGTCCGGTTGAGCCATGGCGCAAAGTCCGGACCCGGTTGCGCGTGCAAGGGCTGGTTGCCGGCCCGATCGAAGGAGGCGGCCGGGCAGCTGGATACTTCACCAGTGCAACAGGAATCACTTGTTATAACGGCGATCTGCTCCCACAAGAATACGTTGGCAACTTGTTTGTCGGAGACGTCGGCAGCAACCTTGTGCATCGGAAAAAATTGGTCGGCCAGGCAATTCAAAAGCAGGCGGTTCGGACTGAGCTGAATTCTGAATTCTTGCGTTCGCCGGACAACTGGTTTCGCCCAGTTCAAATGGCAAACGCACCGGATGGTTCGCTAATCATGCTCGATATGTATCGCGAAACAATTGAACATCCGGCGAGTCTTCCGCAGATCATCAAAAAGCATCTCGATCTCAATAGCGGAAACCAGCGCGGGCGAATCTATCGCATCTTGCCCGAAAATAGTTTCACTCGAAAAAGACTGCTGCCGGGACAAGCAACTTCGCGACAACTTGTGAACATGCTTTCTCATCCGAATGGTTGGCATCGCCAAACAGCGGCGCGCGTTCTGTTCGAAAAATCCGGTTCTGCAAAAGAGGCTTTATCGATCGCCGAAATGATTCGAGCCAACGGAGCGAATTCAGGATTAACATCGTCGCAGCCCGAAACCAGAATCCGTGCGATGCATTTATTGTCTGAGATTGACGAGATTCGCGATGACGAATTGGCTTCCTTGCTAAATGATAAGCATCCACAAGTTCGGATTCATGCGCTGCGTTTGGCCGAATCACAACTCAGCAGCGAACTTGAAAAACAGATCATTGATATGACGGGTGACCCCGATGTTCAAGTTCGATTTCAGGTCGCACTGACACTGGGTGAACTTGGCTGTGAGACACGAAATGCCCTCACGGGTCTTGCCGTCACCGACGGGCTGGATCCGTGGATGCAAATTGCGCTGGCCAGTTCGGCGTTTCGTAATCGCGGTGAAGTGATTCAGTGCCTACTTCAAAAAATCGGCGAGGATCAGACGTCTCTCGGGAACTGTAAGCCATTGTTGTTGGAACTGACGGGCCAACTGGCTCGAAAGCCGACCGATCAAGATCTAGAATTAGTTGCTCAAGTGCTTGAAGAATGGCCCCTAGGCAATGAACTTTTGCTTGGCGAACTGATTTCCCAGCTCATGCGGATGCCAGATCCCCGGCTAAAAGAACTAAGAATTTTACTTGGCAAAACTGGAGTGATGTTGGATCAACTTGTCGCCCGAGCGACGAGCCAGGCGCGGCTTGCCGCCGTCGACCGATCGTTGGCTCTCCAAGAGCGAGTAGTCGCAATCAAAGTGCTTGTGATGGATCGACCAGAAGCGGTTGCAGAATTGGTGAAGGAGCTTCTCGAGTTGATTCAGGGGCCAGCCATCAAACTCGCGGCGATCGAATTGGCGGGCCAGTTTGAATCGGTTCAAATGGGTGAGGTGCTCCTGGGCAGTTTTCGAAGTTTGAATCCCGATCTGCGATCCGCTGCTCTTCAGGCTTTACTAAGTCGTGAAAGTTGGGCACTGCAGTTACTTGCTCATATCGAATCGGGAAAAATCAGCCCCGTACTCGTCGATGCGGTGTCTCGACAGCGGCTGATGCGTCATCCTGATCAAATCGTTCAGGCTCGGGCAAAAAAGTTATTGGGCACCGGCTTGAATCCGGACCGAGCGAAGCTGTCCGAACGATACCTTGTCGAAATCGACCAATTTGAAGGAAACGTGGAGCGTGGGCGGGATTTGTTTCGCAAGGTGTGCATGTCTTGTCATCGCCTGGAGAAGCAGGGAACCGAGATCGGGCCCAATTTGGCTGCATTTGTAAATCGCGGAACTGCGGCAATGGTCACGAATATTATTGATCCAAATCGTGAAGTCGATCCGCGATACCTGTCGTATCAAGTTCGATTGGAAGACGGCCGTACTTTGTTGGGCATGATCGGAAACGAAACCGCAACAACGATCAGTCTGCAGAATTCCGAGGGAAAATCCGTAGCCATTTTGCGCGATGAAATCGAAGAAGTACAGAGTACGACATTGTCCTTGATGCCGGAAAATCTCGACAATGAAATTAGTCCCGAAGGTATGGCCGACTTGATCGAGTATTTGTTGAGCCAGGGAGGCTAGGAAGGCAGCAAGGAAAGATTCAAATAACATCCTGAATTAGATGACACCATTAGTTTACTCATGGCGTGATGGAACAGGAGACAACAGAGATAACGGAGCGGTTCGCTGGAATTGAGACGCACGTATTTTTGATCGAGGGAAAGATGAAAACTAACCGCAGGAAATTTTTGTCCAGCGCGATCGCTGCATCAGGACTTGTGGCGATGACCCGTACTATTTCTGCCCAATCAGGGGACAATCGGCGACGAAAATATGTTGATGTACACGTTCATATCACGCAGCAATGGAATGAACGGGGGGAACTCACAGCGCGAAGCTTGATACGCTGGATGGACGTAAATGAAATTGAAAAAGCGTGGGTCTTACCATTGATTTCTCCCGAGGCGTGGTTCTATCCAATTACAACGGAATTTGTTTTGGAACAAACCAAGCCGTTT
This sequence comes from Planctomycetaceae bacterium, assembly GCA_024638965.1. Lineage (GTDB taxonomy): Bacteria > Planctomycetota > Planctomycetia > Pirellulales > Pirellulaceae > Mariniblastus. The sequence goes on along the minus strand of JAHEJI010000167.1, from coordinate 7,802 downwards.
CGAGATCGGCTGATTCCGTTTTGCATTATCGACCCCCGCACCGAAGTGTTCGGTGGAAAGAACCATTTTGTCGATCTTCTTGGCCGTTACAAAGACGCTGGCGCTCGTGGATTTGGAGAACACAAATGGGGAGGTGCGATCGACGATCCGCGGAATATTCAGTTGATACGTGCCTGCGCGGAGGTTGGAATGCCAGTGTTGTTTCACTTGGACAACGTTCGCAACACAGATAAACCCGGGCTGCCGGGGCTGGAGCGATTATTGCAGGCCGTCCCAGAGGCAACACTGATTGGACACGGCCCTGGTTGGTGGGCGTCGATCAGCGGCACTGCAACAGAAAAAGATCTCGGCGGATATCCTAAAGGGGACGTCGCGCCGGGAGGAGCGCTCGATCGATTGATGGCCAAATATCCTAACCTGTATGCTGACCTTTCTGCCGGGAGTGGACACAACGCAGTTCGACGTGATCCGCAATTCGGACGTGAATTCCTGATACGAAATGCCGACCAGATCATGTTTGGGTCTGATTACCTGGCCGAAAAACAGCAAGTCAATCAGTTTGGCTTGTTCGGCGAAATGAAATTACCCGCCAAAGTTCAGGAAAAGATCTTTCGCGGAAATGCGAACAAAATTATGAGTGAACCATGACGCACACAAAATAAACATTGAGAATTACATTCAGCGAC
>JAHEJI010000167.1:0-7106 GCA_024638965.1 Planctomycetaceae bacterium | reverse complement strand
AAAGACCAGTCACTTGAGCGTTTTTAATCGCTCAAGAAATCCATTTAACAACCACCCCCACAATTCCGAGCAGAATGCCGTCGATGATGATCAAGAATTTGAGAGACGCACAAATCGTCGTCAAAAGCGGCAGCGTTGATGTGGCAACAGATCCGGCCGTCAACATTTTCAACATGCCGACGTTTTCGATTACGTCGAACACTGCTGCACCAAACTGCAGCCAGGCAAGAACAAGCAAAAAAGCCATCCAGCCGCCCGTCATTCCGTCGGCCGCATAACCGCAGACTAGTGCGATTGCTGATGAATAGGCGATAAATGAAGAGAAAATCCCAATAGATGTCCTTGATGGCCACATCAATCACATTGATAGGTCGATTGGGGTTTGAGTTATCTAGTTTTTTCCAGTCGTCCAGCAACTTGTTTGTACAGTCCTTTTTGTGACTAAACTCAAGCGCTAGGATCCCCGACGACCGCAATCCACAATACGACGACCCGATGGTCCCCAGCAAGCAGGTACGGATTTGGCATGGATAACCTCCTGGATATTTTGCCGGGTTTGAATCGAACGATTTGTAAGCCTGGAAGCGACGGAAAACGTAGTCTAGCTACAAGGTTGCCGCGTCTGAAAGACTGCTTATCCGCTGCCGCGAGTCTGGGACAGACTCGGCTACAGTAGGTCAGCCTGTCCCAGGCTGCCGCGAGTCTGGGACAGACTCGGCTACAGTAGGTCAGCCTGTCCCAGGCTGACGCGAGTCTGAGACAGACTCGGCTACAGTAGGTCAGCCTGTCCCAGCCTGTCCCAGGCTGTCCCAGGCTGCCGCGAGTCTGGGACAGACTCGGCTACAGTAGGTCAGCCTGTCCCAGGCTGCCGCGAGTCTGGGACAGACTCGGCTACAGTAGGTCAGCCTGTCCCAGGCTGCCGCGAGTCTGAGTCAGACTCGGCTACAGTTGTCGCGAGAATCTAATATGCTCGTTATCTTGTTTTGACTGTTGCTATTCACGTTTGAGTTTTGCCAAGAGACGACACGCTATGGCCGACATTGAACTATGCCCCATGCAGCCCGAAGATTGGGATGAAGTTGCCGAATTGATTTACCTTAGTACGAACGATTGGTATCAAACTCGCGGATTGGGTCCGATCTTCCCTCACGGCCCCGAATCGACTCGGTTGTTCTGCCAGGTTTACGAGGCACTCGATCCCGGTTGTTGTATTCTGGCAGTCAACACACACACGGATCAAATCGCTGGTTCTTGTTTTTACCATCCGCGGGAAACCCATGTTTCACTTGGAATCATGAATGTGCATCCAACCAGCTTTGGCGCAGGAATCGCTGGGCGTTTGCTCAAGTTCATTATTGAATTCGCTGAGACGCAGAAAAAACCAATTCGGCTCGTCTCCAGCGCATTCAATCTTGATTCTTTTTCGTTGTATAACCGAGCTGGCTTTATACCGCGGATGGCTTTTCAAGACATGCTGCTAGCCGTTCCCGAATCGGGGCTGGACATCACGACGTTGGGAGGTGAGCGCGTCCGCTCGGCGACGATGAATGATGTTCAGGCGATGGCGGGGCTCGAATTGGAAATCAACCATATCTCTCGTGAGAAGGATTTCCGTTATTTTGTCGAAAACGAATCAGACATGTGGCATGTGTCCGTCAGCGAGGATGAAACTGGCAAACTTGATGGGTTTCTTGTCTCCGTCCAGCACCCAGGTAGCAACATGCTCGGACCCGGAATCGCCAGAACGGATCAACAGGCGGCAGCCCTGATTCTGGCAGAACTGCAACAAAACCGGGGACGCACACCGGTATTTCTGGTACCGGTCGAACGAGCCGAGTTGGTCCAAACGCTGTATGGCTGGGGCGCGCGCAATTGCGAGATTCACTTTGCCCAGATTCGAGGTGACTATCAAAGTCCGACCGGTGTCGTCATGCCGACATTTATGCCGGAGACCGGTTGAAGCTGTTTTTGTTAGCCGTGTCTTGGTGTTCCGTGGTTTCGTAATTCAATCGCCCACGACCGTAACAACAATCACTCTTTGACGCGGCTTGATATCGCATTCCAAATGGAAAATCTGCTGCCAGGTGCCCAAGATCATTTTGCGCTCAACAAACGGTACCGTTATTGAAGGTCCTAATGTTGTCGCTTGTAAATGTGAATGGGCGTTGCCATCATGCCATGCCTGTTCGTGGCCATAACTGCGACTGGGCGGCATTAATCGGTCGAGTATTTCCGGCAAATCTCGTTCGAGTCCTGGTTCAAACTCGATTGTCCCAATCGCTCCGGTGCTTCCAACGTTAAACACGTTAACGGTGCCGGATTGAATTTGACTTTCACGCACGATACCGGCCACCGAGTCAGTGATGTCGTGCATGTGACGATGCCCGGAAGTTGATATTGAAAACCGTTTTTGAAATACCATTGCCCCCGTCCGTTTTATTTCTATCTATAGCCAGATTCCACCGGCTCACCCATCGCGGTCTTGAAATCGCTAATGTAAGTCAAAATACCACTACTCGCACGCATTTATGCTTCGAATGAGTTAATATGGTAGAAACAGACGGGGCAATTAATCTGGGAGCGGGCAATGAATACTTCTCAAATTCGTTGGCTATTCATTTTAGTTTACCTTTGTAGTTCACCTGTTGTTAATTATGCCCAACCGCAGCAAGACGACCCCCAAACTGGCGTGACGATCCAGTTGCCAGTACTGGGTGTTTCGGTTGACGCGGCTGGTGTTCTCGCGGTCAAAGTGTTTCCCGATGTAGATGGCAGGTTGATGGCGACCCGGAAGCTGGCCGCGCGAAAAAATCTTGGCGTCGATGTCCAAGCGAAATCAGACCTCCGAAAGATCTCGTTGAGACGACTTGAACAAGCCATCACAAACAAAATCGACAACGGTGAAAAGCTCGATGATGAAATAGCGTATTTGGCCGGATTACAGCGTGCCGAATATGTTTTCATTGTGCCCGATGAAGAAGACATTATTATCGCCGGGCCGGCTGAAGCCTGGATCGAGAATCCTTCCGGTCGAGTCGTCGGTGTCGATACAGGCTTACCGACGCTACTGCTGGATGATTTGCTCGTGGCTTTTCGCACGTTTCCTGATCGACCAGCAGCCAACACCTGGGTGGGTTGTTCGATCAATCCAACCGCTGATGGAATTCGAAAACTGACCGAGTTCCAGAAACAGATTCCGAAACGAATTCCGGAGTATTCGCGAAACGAATTAACGCCGCAACTTTCGGCCGGTCTGCGAGACAGTCTTGGAATGACCAACGTCGCGGTATTTGGAGTTTCCAGAACTACGAATCTTTCGCGCGTGATGGTCGAAGCGGATTATCGTATGAAACTAATTGCCGTCGGATTAGAACCACCGCCTGTTCGAATGAAAACTTTCGTCGGAGAACTCAAGGGAGCACCGCGCGATATGCAGCGCTGGTGGCTGACACCGGAATATCAATGCGTCAAACAATCGAATGACGCTATGTCTATTCAGTTAATTGGCCGCGGAGTCGCTTTGAAAACTGAAAACATTATCTTTGGGAAACGCGCAAAGATACTGCAGTCGAAACTCAAACCCAGCAAAGCTGCTCGCTCCTACGCAAGTTCATTCACACAGCTCTATGAGGAGATTTCTCAAAAGCGACCGGTTTTTGCGCAGTTACGCAATGCAATAGACCTATTAGTTCTTTCGGCGTGGATTGCCAAAAGCGATGGTTATGCAAAATCGGGTTGGCAGCCAGAATTGTTGCTGGATGACGCCCGCTTGCCCACGAGAGATCTGGCCGACATTAAACACGCGCCTTCCGTAGCGAACGCAGTTTGGAAGGGCAATTTGCTGGTTTTGCCGGTCGGCGGCGGCGTTTCGATTCAGGCGTCCGAGGCGCTTGACGACGCTAATCTGTTTGTCGACGAAAAGAATGAATTGCCATTTGTGCTTGACTCGATCGAGATGCCAAACGACGAACGCTGGTGGTGGGATTAGTTTTTGTCAAAGTTGAAAATGGCGAGGGCAACCTGGCCAGTTTGGCGCTAGTCCAATGCACTTCTCAAAGAATTCTGCCAAGATTTTGATATCGTGACCGAAGTAATAAACCGGCCAGTGATTCGGTGTAATCGAATATGGCTTCGACGGTTCTCAACTGTTAGGATGATCGTACGACGGCCTGTTCGGAGGATTCAATAATGCGGATTCGACGCATTGGCACTGACAAGTATTGACGAAATCACGATGGAGAATTGGGATGAGAATCAGTTGTCCTTACTGCAATGTTCAGATGGACATTCACCCGACACAAGGTGGAATGGAAACTCAATGTCCAGGTTGTAACGGTCGTTTCCAGTTGCCCATCCCGACTGCGACCCCAACATCGGCACCATATAAGACCGACATGTACACGCCTGGCATGCAAGATTTTGCAGGCAAGAAGATTGCGGCGGGTATTTGCGGGATCTTACTCGGCGGATTCGGCGTACACAAGTTCATTCTTGGATTCAACACCGCCGGCGCGATCATGTTGGCGGTGTCTTTACTATGCTTTTTTGGTGGCTGCCTGTTGGTCGTTCCCATCATCGGGACAGTTGCGATGCAAGTCATCGGCCTGATCGAGGGAATCATCTATCTGACAAAAACGGATGCAGAGTTCTATCAGACGTACGCGGTAGAAAAGAAAGAGTGGTTTTAGCTGATCGGGGAAACGGACGGTGCACGGCGGTCAACAAACGTCACGCATCCAATTCACAATCCCGTGTTATGTCCGCAATATTTTCTGCTTGGCCACTGTCAGCGATTCTTCAAGTACCTGGAGCATGTCGTCTTCAATCTCGAAGTCGCCGAAATCGTATTGCTGTCCGAGAACCTCGTCAAACTCAATTCGCTTCGCAGCGAGGTTGAGTTGACTACCGGCAAGATTACCGGATGCAACGTCGGCTAGTGATTGTTGGCCAACTTGGGTCAGAGGACCCATCGAAGCGGTGAATACGTTCTCGCCAATTGGTGCCACTGAGGGTTGATAACCAGCAAGCCAACCACCAAGCAGGTCCGTAATAGCTGAATCGGGTGTCGTCGGACCGGCGATTCGTCCGGCGGCTTCACTTATTGCGATGCCGGAAATTTTGACCTTGTCATTGGATCCTGCCGTGCCGTCCAAGTCGAAAGTGAGTTGCCCATCGTCAACCGTTACCACATAAGAACGGATCACGTAAAAACCTCGATCTGGGACGAATTTATCTGCGTTCCCTTCAATCGAGATTTGGATTTCGTCTGCATTCTTTACTCGCCCCAGCACGACATCGACGTTGTAAATTCCGTTATCCACATCAATGACGAAGGTTCCGGTTCGAAGAATCACTTTGTCACGGGTCAAATGGTTGCCATTCTTTTCTTCGAAGGTACTGAAACCGTCGATCGGCCCAAGCCATCCGTACCCGATGCGCGAATCGTAGGCTTCGTCACTTACGGCCGCGTACGTCGGCCAGAGCGGTGAACCAACGGGGCCAAAGTCGATTCCTGCAAGTGTCACAACGCCTGGATCACGTTCCAGATAGTATTCGCCGGACCCGCCAGCCGTAGAAACGCGAACTTGATATTGGCCTGGCACTTTTGCCAAATACGAAACTGTCTCAACGCCACTGGCGACGAGGAGGTCATTAGGATCATAAAGCTCAAGAATCAGGTCACTACCCGTTCCCGTGTCTAGCCCATTGTCAAAATGGTACGGGCCTTGTCCCGGGAGGATTCCATTTAACTGAATCAGCTCTCCGGCTTGGATGTTAAAGGTCATCAACTGTTTGTAAGGATCGAAATAAAGAACACGACCGTGGCTATGGTCATAATGAGGCAGGGAACTCCCCAGAAAAGTCGCCAGTTCGTTGCGGGTTCTGCTTCTGCTTTCTCATCGGTCTCGTCACTTGGAGAAGGGGTGGTGGTCAGACGCTGGTTCCACCATCCTGAAAGTTCTGAACCGAGATACATGCCAAGACCGTAGACCAGAAATCCGAATAACGCTTGTGCAGTTGCTGTGAGATGCTGTGGTGCAATCTCGTCTGCATGGATCATTCCGGCTGCAAAGAAAAAGTCAAAACAAATACCGTGGATACCGATGCCGATCAGCACCAGCGGCAGGGGCTTTCCAATGGCAAAAAGCGCAAAACGCAAGGACCAAGCTGCCACGCCAATGACAAGCACCCAATTCATGCCCAGGGTCACCAGAAACCACGGCAACGTGAGCATAAAAAAGATCTCGATCCATTGACCGATCGTCATCGTGGGTCCGACGACATTGGGGGCGACACCCGTCTTTTCAAGGAAAAGAGCTGCAAATGCAAAATACAGCCCCATCGCCATGGCCGCGACAAATGCCACGCTGAAGAAGACCGGAAAGGACTTCAACATTTCGATTGAGCCAGCTACGATTCCGACATCTTTGTTCGATTCGTCGGACACATCGGCCGCCTCCTCGGTCGCCACAGCTTCAGATGCGTCCACTTCAGCTGATGTCGTTTCTGTCAATGCAGCCGCCGGCTTGGTGTCAGGAAGCGTGAAGGCAAATAGTCCGAGCGTGATCGACAAAACGCACGCCAGCAATAGCGGACGTTCATTGATGGGTTCGTTTTTCTTGAGAATTAGCGCGTGTGACAATCCAGCAATGATCCAACCGAGCGTACCGAACACACGAATCCAAGGAAAATATTTGTTGGCAGTACCGGCAAAGATATCCGTGTCGTGTGCGAATACGATCGAGTTAACCAAGCCCAAGGTGGGAGCGTACGCCAATGCATATAAAAGTGCAAACCAATAAAAGGCTTTGGCAGACCGGGCTCTGGCCATCAAGAACAAAAAGACCGCACCAACGAGATGTGAACCACCGATCAAGTCTTCCGTATTCAGGTATTTGTCCGCTAGCGCGCCGACGAACAAAATCGTGATCATGGTTCCGATTGGCATCGTACCATAGATGCGACCAATTTCAGTTCGGCTAAACCCGCGCGCGTTCAGCATATTGCCAAGTACCACAATCCATGAGCCCCAGATTGCAAACTCAAGAAAGTGCAATAAACAGAATTGCCAGTGTGTGGTGACAAACTTAAAGAAGCCTATACCA
>JAHEJI010000166.1 GCA_024638965.1 Planctomycetaceae bacterium | reverse complement strand
CGCAAAATCATTCTTTGCAACGGCCAACAAAATGCTTATGGGTCAATATATGCTCGTTAGACGAGACCAAGGGAAACGTTACTCGACGTTCTCGATTCGCACGGATTTGCGTCCGGACCAGACTGGCGGGAGGGAGGAAATTTAACGCTTTTTCAGCCAGCAAACTCAATCTTCAGGTTGTAGATTCTTCGCTGGCGGGCGTTTTTTTCGGTGCGAACTTGGGTGCTTTGACGACGCTTTTTTCAGGAGTCTTGGCAAAACGGCTCTTCAAACGGAATAGCAGCCCTGCCGGTCCTGCCAGGATCGCGGGCAACAAGATGAGATCTCCCAACAAAGCGGTCGTTAGAAGAATTACCAGCAACCGTGAGAATCGAACGGTCGGCATGAACACACTGAACAAAAACGGAGCCACCCCCAAGCCGCAAATCAAGGTCGTATCGATCATCGCTTTCGCGCAATGGTCAAACGCGTATTGAATCGCTTTGTAACGAGATTTTCCTTGTTCGGTTCCGCGTCGGTACCAGGTCAAAAAGTGGACGGTATCATCCACAGCGATTCCTAATGCTACGCTGGCGGTCATGACCGATCCAATTTCGACGGCCACGCCCAACCAACCCATCGCACCAAACACGATTAGAGGTGGAAAAACATTCGGAATCATCGCGATCAATCCGGCGCGAATATTTCCGAGTATTAAAATCAAAATAAAAGTGATGATAATGAATGCGGTGCAAAAACTCCTGGCAAGATCAAACAGGATTTGATGCTGGGCTTTGTAAACAAGCGGGATACCACCGGTCAAGACGGCCGAAGTATCAGGCTGAGCGATATGAAACAGCTGGTTTTGAACGTTTTTATTGACGGCTTCAAGAAATCCTCCGTAGTCAATCTCATTCAGGGCCGCGACTCGCAGACTGATTCGCCAGAGATTTTCCTCAGGGAGTCGTTTTAACAAGTTGGCTTCCTCAAGTTGGTCAAGTTGCTTTTCCCACTTGCCGATCACGATTTTTTTCTGCATCTGGCCGCGTAAACCTATTCCCCTGGATACAGGTGGCCGGAACGTTGCCGCGGAATAAGTCGCGTTCACAGCGGTGGTCTGAATGATCGCCGACTCGATCGATTCAACGATCTCCATCTGCTGCCAGGGACTCAGATCATTATCGCGACCAAACCGAAGCACCACTTCCATCGGAACCAGCGGACCCAGATTTTCTTCCAGCCATGAGTAATCTTGCAGGATTCGCGTGCGCTGAGCAAAACGATTTTGCAGCTTGACTGACGCCTTAAGACGGACGATTCCAATGGAAAGTGCGACCAGTGCCACCATCAATGGGATCACGACCCACCAATGCGACCGGCAGACCCAATTCACGACCCACGAAGTATTGCGGCTAACTCCGGAAATTTCTTCGCGTTTGGCAACAGCTTTCTTTTTGGCAGTCCGCCCTAGCACCGTTCCGTGCAACAAGTGCATGGCCGCTGGCATTAACAGCAAGACAATCGGGAGTCCGCTCAAAACACCGAGCGCCGAATAAAGCCCGAACATTCGAATCGGAACTACCTGACTGGTTCCCAACGACATCAATCCGACAGCCGTCGTCAAAGCAGAAATCATGACAGGGTGTCCCCCGTCGTCCAATGCAGTCTGCGCGGAAATGATCCCTTTGCCACCGGCAACCGCTTTGCGATAGTAATTGGCCATGTGGACGCAGGCTGAAACACCCAGGATAAACGTGAGTGTCGGAAGCATGACCATGGTCAAGTTCATTACGCCGCCTGTGTAATACAAGATGGCCAATCCGACTCCAGCACAGCCAACCGAGAACACCAGAACCACCAGAGACATCGCCAAATCGCGCAAACGAAACCAGGTCAAGAAGAAAACCACGAGAACGGTAATCGGCATGAACTTGTTGAGCGATCGTTTAGACTCATAATCGATGGCGGCTCCGTCAACCGTGGGGCCACCGAGTTTTAATTCATCATCCGCAATTCCAAATTTGTCCTTGGCGACGCGGCGCACAATGCTGACCAACTCCGTTCGGTCGTCTTTGAAAAAACGGCTTGGAAACGCCATCAGGCAAGTTGTGTTGCGGTCTTTTCCGACGACCAGCCCTCTCACTCGGTTGAAGGCAGCTTTCTTCGAGCAACCTGTGCGCGTAATTTCGTCCAGCATTTCCGGACCGCTTGCGATTCGTTCAAAAACAGGAGCCCCGTTAATTTTTTCCTGCTCCAGAGCCTCCGCAAATTTGAGCACGACATCGTTGTCGAGCGTGCATCCGGCCCAACTCGCGACGATCATCTCGTCGACACCGAGATGTTGCTGAAACCACTCGTATTTTTCGGCTTCTGCAAATCCTTTCGGGAGCCAGGCATTTAGGTCGTTCGAATGAACTTTCAGAGATTTTGCCGCTCCAAACACGACGAGCGGCAACAAAAACAGTGAAATTAGAGCGATTTTGAGCGCCCACCGATCAAGAAACCCACTATCCTTTGGGCCCGATTGCATTAGCGCGTCGTTCGATGCTTGATTTGGGTCAGTCACAATAGCTAGTTATACGAAATTAAGGCCGCCCGCGCGGTGGATTTCTCGGACAACTTTCCGATCCACTGTCTCACGTATCAGAAACTGTCACAACTGGCAAAAGTTAGCAGGATTAACGCTTATCGGATAAAGTCTCGGTCGCTCCCTGAACGCAAATGCCGCTACAAAAAAAGCCGCTCGTGGGAGCGGCAATGTGGATTCGGCGATGGGATTTGGGAAACGCTTTTGACGGAATTATGCAGGTTGGGACGTTATCCCGAAACCCGTCGTGGCATTTCCAAGTCTAATAATGCGTGTTGTTCCTGCCCAGGTCGACATTCCCAACCATGTGGAAATGGTTGTGGTCGAGATAAAGTACTTCGACGGCGTCTTCGTCAACCAACGTATGTGGGACTGGCCAGCCGACGATCTTACGTTCGGTAAAGTAAACCGTGCACTTGTAGTGTGCGTGGTGAAGCTGGGCAGGTCCGATCAGCGGAACGACTCGGGGAGGATCGACATAGTCAGCGATTTTCTCTTTGACCATGGTGACGTTATTGCGCTGAGTTTCGAACAAAAATGGCACGCCACCCTGAACACTGCTGGCTCGCTCCAACGCCCACCAGACTTCGTCGTCGCTGGGTGGATCGAGTGCTTCAACCGGCCCACCTGCAGTCAACGGTCCCATGACCGGAACCCTCGCATATCGTTCATGCACATGGAACTTGTCTTCTTCCAATTTTTGGTAGTAAGGTGAAACGGGAATGGGAATACCAAATACGCCCAATGTCGGGCCCAGCTGTGTAAAACATCCCGTACTCGAAACTGCCAGTCCGGCAACCATGATAGCCATCACAGCAGTAATTCGTTTGTTAACCATCGCAAATCCCTTTGTGGTTTATGCATTCCTGAAGGTATGTATCGTGATAAGCTACGCAGAACTTGCGGATATTTCAGATGATTCTGGGAATTCCGAATGCCACAATTTGAATGCATGCGCCGGAACGGTAGCAAATCACGCTCGGTTCAGGATTCGTGTCGATGCGGGCCTGTTGAAATCCAGCCAATGCTCCCGTTCCTCGTTGTCACCAGGCCATCGAGGGAAAGAAGTTCTGTGAAGGGACGAAATCAGCGGGCGGCTGTCCCGACGTGAGCGATCAGTTTACTTTGCCGAAATCGGAATCAACAAAAAAAACCCTCGTCAGCTGATTGCTGACAAGGGTCTGTTTCTTGGTTATTCGCTCACGACAATTTACTTGTCAGAGAAGTCGATCATCCACCAGCCGTCATCCCATTCGAGGGATACCTTACGCCATCCCAAAGGAACTTGAGGGTAAGGATAGAACGGGCCAATGTAGGGCCATGCCGATGCAGAATATTGACGTGGGTACGAAACTGCAGCGTAATTTGGGTGAGCAGCGTAACCTGGCCACGCGTAACCTGGAAGGCTTGGAGCCTCATAGGGTCCGCCGCCGACTCCCGCGCCACCGTAACCGTTGGCTGCCATTGGGACTCCAGCTTCGGCCATGGGTGCTGATACTTGCATCGCCGGAACGCGATGCCCACCTGCTTGAGCAAAGGGCATAGGAACTCCATTGCTAACTGCATTTCGCGTGTCAATGTTTGTGCTAGGCATGTTAGGAATGGAGGTTTCCTGATAGCCAACTTGACGAGGCGTCTGCACGTTCGAAGGCTGGTAACCTGCCTGGTTCGCCGGTGTCGGCTGCACAGGAGGCTGTTGCTGCTGGTAAACCGGTGGTTGGATCTGAGTCGGTGCGACTGGTTGGTTGTCGCTGATTTCAATGTCATCGACAACTTGAACAACGCCCAAGTGCCCCGCTTGCTGAGCAGTTTGCAGGATCATCATTTCCTGCATTTCATTTGACACATATCCCTTGAACCAAACAGTTCCACGGTCAACGCGCATATCAACGTTGAAACCGCGCAGATTACCCCGTTGCTGCTCCACTTGCAGCCGGCTTTTCACGTAATCAGCGATTTGCTGATCGTCAGCCATGCTCATGTTTGGCATGAGCGTGCCAACCGCAATCGCGATTCCAAGCACTACACGTAACATTTCGATTCCTCCTGAACCAATTCTTGACCGCAGCAATCGTCAGCGTTTATCCGATCGCTGTTACAAAACAGTTTTCGGCTGGATCAAAACGAAGACGATTTCCTGATTAAAGTCGAATAAACTTCGATTAGGGACCAATGCGAATGCAGGCTTACTTACCTGCCAGATCTGTAAGGCTGGCCATCCATGGCACAAATCAAATCGCTTCTTGCGAAGTTATCCTTACAGGTTCTGACGCTTGAACCCATATTTTCTTTTCGGCCCTATACGGTTTGAAGTAGCACGTTTTTTACGATTTTGCCGATCTTCGCGAAATTTCTTCCATCGCGGATTACGCGACGAGTTAAGTTGCTAGCGAATCGAATAAGCTGTTACGATTGAGAGACTTTTTCAAGAGCTATCAATTCAAATGCATGCAAGTACGTCGCTGAGTTCAGGGTCGCGGGTGTTCAATTGAAAGCAGGATTCAGAACAAGGAACCCAGCGGATGTGATTGCACCCGCAATTGAAGCAGATTTCCGCCAAGAAACCTCATTACAGTCACGCAGTTACGAAACCGAAACAGTCGATTTTGCGAGCACATCCGTCTTTTAAGGATTCGACAGCGATTTTCTCGTTCCAATCGGCACCTGACATCTGTTCAACGCAGATCATCGGTTTGCCTCTTCTCGCTGATATGCCGACGCCTATTTGACCAGCTCACAAACCAAAATCAACAAATATTCCCAAGTTTTTAGGGATTCTGGGACGAAAAAGGAATTTTCGATCGAGCAAAGTATGTCATTCAGAGCTTCTGCTTTTGCGGCACAGCCTCAAGAATAACTAGTTCGTTCAAACGACTAATTGCGCCGACGCGAAGTGGGGTCTTGAATCTCGACGGGTTTGTCTTCCAAGTCGTGTTCAACTGAACCTTCGTCGATCTGTTCGTCGCAGTCACTTGGCTCGACGATGTCTTTCGATTCATCTATGAGCAAGGGCAGTATTTTTTCTTCCGTCGCATCTTGCCAGTATGCGGTTTGAGCAATTTCGAGTTCCGCAACAGAATCCGCCGCCTGTTCAGATTTTTTATCCTGGGTGAACGTATTTCGAAGATGGGTAAATTCGCCGACATTTTTTGGCATTGGCGTTGGCATTGCCATGGGTGTCGACACCTGTTTCAAACGCTTTGGACGCACTTTTTCTTTGGTTGCAAGACTCATATTTTGAAGAATTGCAGCCTCATTATTTCCGGCCCAGCCGAAGTGTTGACGGGCCAATTGGAGTCGATTCGTTTTCGCAAGTATCACGCCAAGATTGTTATGAGCGCGCTTCAAATTGGGATCAACGTTCAGGGCAGCGAGATAGCTTTGTTCAGCTCCCTGAATATCTCCGTTTACGAAAGTCAAGTAACCGAAGTCAGCTAACAACTCCGCGTTTTGTGGGTCGACACTGACCGCTAGCGATAAATATTTTTGGGCAAGTTCGGTTTGCCCCGTTTTGCTGTAAATCACTCCCAAGCGATGAAGAGCAACCGGGATATTTCCCTGTTCGCGCACGATTCCTTCGAAGATCTCGATTGCCTCAGCGTATTTAGCTTCTTGCTCGTACTGGCGACCCATTAAAAGGGCGGCTTGAAGCGGAGAAGGCACCATTTGTTGTGCGTTCTGGACTGTTTCCATTTTCGCCGGTGGAGGCGCAATCTCCGAAACCGGCGGCATTACCGTTTGACAACCAAAACTCAAGACAACAAGTCCAAACAACAGAGTTAGTAACGGTAGTTTGAGTTTCATCGAAATTTGTGCACCCAAAATGTGTCAAAATGAATATGGCATTGTCAAATAAGATCTTGTTATCCAGAAAAACCGTACGGGCCGTTAAATTGTGGTGACGCGCGACTCTCAAATGGGTTTGACAATTTCAAGTCCTTGGCGGGTGGACTTAAAACTTCGATTGGCGACGTGGTATTTGGCCGGTCAATAGGATTTTGCGTCGGCGGATTCAATACCGAAGGCGACGGAGCTATGCCGGCTGTCCCCTCACCGGAAAAACCATTTGTAGCTGCTGGCAACGGCTGATTCGGTACGTTTTGTGGAACAGATGGCTGAGCAATCGGCGAATAATTTTGGCTGGGGACATAATATGGAGTCGCATTTGAACCGTAGGCTGGGGGCGACGAAAAATTGTGAATTACCTCGGAGTGTCCGCCGTATTCAAAGTTGTAATTGCCTGGATTTTCGCGGCCCGGCACTTCGACAGAACCACCGTGATAAAAATCATGGTCGGAAGGAGATTGGCTTGATCGCCCTGGCCCCGTTGATACTCCTGCGTTTGTCGGACTGATGAATTTCGGGGTGATCAAAAAGACCAATTCCGTTTCGGTAGTTTGCTCTGATGTATCGCGAAAAATGGCTCCAAGCCCCGGGATATCCATCAGGCCAGGGATGCCTCGAACAATCGTTTCCGTTTCTTCGCGATAGTCGCCGGCGAGCGCTAATGTTTGGCCGGCTTTCATCTGAACTCCAGTATTCACGCGTCGAACGCGAAAACCGGGTGAGTTTGTTCCGCCCGATAGATCGCCTGCGACATCAGAAACTTCCGCTCGAACTTCAAGCATCATTTCACCATGACCTTGAATCAGCGGAATGATATCCAATTTGGTTCCGAAGGCACGATATTCTAGAGACGTACCTCCAAAATTAGTTGAGATTTGAATTGGAACCTCTCCACCGGACAAAAACTCCGCAGATCTGCCGTTCGAAGTAACCAGGGTTGGTTCGTCTAACAATTTCGCGAGATTTCTTTGCACAAGTGCTTTCAGAAATACATCCAATGCGAAATCATCATTCAAAACACTAAATGACAAAGTCTGTGACCCGGTTCCTGACGTAACTCCAGCGCCACCGGCATTTTGAATCAGTCCGCTAATACTCTGGACGACGGCAAATTCGTCGCCAAAAACTGACCAATCAACACCCAACTGTCGCAGTTTTTGACGGGATACCTCGTAGACTCGAACGTTGATTGCGATCATTTGAGAACCGCTGACTGTCACCTGATTGATGATTTTTTCCGGGAAGAAGTCGTTGGCGATTTCAATCAAATTGCTGACTTCGTCCGCAGTTCCCATTTCTCCGCGTAAGACAACGCCTTGATTCAACGCATGTACTTGAATGACAGCGTTAGGAAAATGTTGACGAACAGCTGCTTCAAGACTCCGAACATTGTGCCGCACATGAACCGTGATCGCTTGCAAACGCTTTGCCGGATCACTCACCGTTAACGTAGATACACCTGGAGTCAGGCCGATAATCATGATCTGATTCGGGGCAACGGGCGACGCACTGGTGACACTCGGATTGCCCACCCAAAGGTCCGGGACGCGATAACTGAAGTCCAGCACATAGTTACTGCCAGCTTCCAGGAAGATGGTATTCGTCATCGGGCCGATGCGCATCCTTGCGGAGGCGATTTGCTGGCCGTCTGATGTCGAACAACAAAATAACGCCGTAACGACAAGCAATTTGTACTGCCAGCCTAATGTTTTTACTTCACTTAAAGTGTGCATTGGTCGTTCCCATGCGCGGTTGTAATCGGCAAAGTGGGAAATCCAGTAGACCATCGCTAGTCTCCTCAATCACGTTTTCATTAATCGCGAAAACGAATTACCGTTACATTCGAGAAAGTCCTCTCAAACGTAATATTCCCCCTGAGTTGAATAATCGGCAGTTAACAAACGGCTCTTAACGTTAAGTTGTCGGTCTCGACCCGAACTGCTGGCAAACCGATGCATCTATTGGGGCTTTGAAACTGAGTCTTACAGCCGGTTCGCTATTAGTAATGAAATGTTATAGCGCGGTGATCTCATGCCGCGTCAACGCAGGTGATTCTCTGCTAGTGGCTGCACTTTCGGTTTCCCGAAAATACATTTGGTGGCAGAGGCGGATGCTTTTTTGTTTTTTTTGCGGGATTACTTTGGCAGTGTATAGACAACTTTGCCGCCGAGAATTGTCAGTTCAACTTTGGTCTCGAGAATCTCATCGTCCGCACAATCCAGAAGATCATTTGACAGCACAATAATGTCGGCCAATTTGCCAGGAATCAAACTACCTTTAAGATTTTCTTCAAAAGCTGCATAAGCACAGTCGATCGTGTAGGAACGTAACGCTTCTTCTCGAGTCATGCATTGTTCCGGAAAAAACGAGATATTATCTGCGATCTTACGGGTTACGCTTGCATAAAAAGAAGGAATGGGGTCAACATCTTCCACGGGTGCATCAGTGCCGTTGGTTACGACCGCTCCGGAATCCATTAATGAACGCCAAACATAGGCACCTTCTTTAGAACGACGCATTCCCAATCGTTTCGGCACGAAGATCGCGTCTGACGTACAGTGGACTCCCTGCATCGAAGCGATTACGCCCAGGTCTCCAAATCTGGCGATATCATCCGGATGTAAATGTTGAGCGTGCTCGATTCGCCATCGCCGGGAGATGGCCGTCGGCTGCTGCTCGAACAATTCTTCGTAAATATTGAGCACTTCCCGATTGGCTCGATCACCGATTGCGTGTACACACAATTGAAAATCATTTTCGATCGCCAGTTCAGCCGTTCGTCGTACGGACTCGACCGCCGCCGTATTCAAACCGGAACTGGTTGGCATATCCTCATAAGGTGCCAACAGCCACGCACCATGAGGACCGAGTGCACCGTCGATGGAGCGTTTGAGTGAACGGCAAGTCAGAAAATTGTCGGCGTATCCAATCATCTTGTAGTTAGCCAGCCGCCCATTCATCGACTCATTGTTATCGCGAATCATGACCCAAAGTCGAACCGTCAAGCGTCCGCCACGAGCAAAGTTTCGAAGGACGTCGACTGTTCGCATATTTGAGCCAGCATCTTGAAAGCTCGTGATTCCTTTGCTCAAACATTCCTCGCCTGCAAGTTCGATTGCGCGACTCATAAATGCCGCTCGTTCTTCCAACGATTTTTTTGACTCGTCACGAGCCCGCGCGCGAGAGACCAATCCTTGGGCCGTTTCACGAAAGACTCCGATCGGTTTTCCGGATTCGTCACGCAAGATCTCACCCCCAGCTGGATTGGCTGTATCCTGGTCGACACCTGCCAACTGCATCGCGTAACCATTAGCGAAGCTCATATGGCCGCTGGCGTGCGTAAGCAAGACGGGATGATTCGGCGCGACTTTGTTAATCCCCGCATCGGTAGGATAGCCTTCCACGTTGGGTGAGGGCGGTTTGTCCCATTTTGACTGATGCCAGCCTCGCCCAACGATCCACTGTCCGGCAGGTGTGGTCTTGGCCGCTTCTTCAACTTGACTGACGATTTCGTCCCAATTCTTGGCCTTCATCAAGTTCAACATCATCATCGATTGGCCCATGCCGACGAAATGCCCGTGCCCTTCGATAAAGCCGGGCATGGTGAACTTGCCATTGAGCGGAATGACGGTTGTATCCGGTCCGATGTATTTGTTGATCTTCGCGGCGGACCCAACGGAAATGATTCGATCTCGTTCAATTGCAATCGCCTCGACAATCGGTTGACTTTGATCCATTGTGACGACCTTGCCGCCAGTTAAGACCAGGTCGGCTGGAGGCACTTGGGCTGTCCCAATCGCGACCCATCCATTGAACAGGAAACAGCAACACAACCAGACACAAATATTTCTAAACATCGGCTTACCCATAACTCAAACAAATGTGTATCGCTTTCTTGGTCTCGATCGACCATCCGAAAGCAAATATGACTTATCCATCCTTGAAGCTTCCTTCTGAAGCTGCCCGACGACGAATCCCTCGAAAATACGTTGGTTGCTCTTGGCAATTCAGCTTCGAAGATTCAAACGAGTAACTCTATTTGTACGTACTCGGAAGCGTTCGCACAACAATTCGCTGAATTACTTCGATAATTGGGTGTTTTAATAACCGAGTGAGCTTTGGTTCATATCCTCCCGTGTTCAGGATATAGGCGTTCGCCCCACATCCTTGCCGCCGGGATCCGTTAGTTGATTCAAGCCGGCTTGAAGAATCCATATCTTGTCGTCGTCCTCGCACTCGGCATCGGGGTACTTGGTGGATTTTCATACACGAAAATACCTGCCGACCTGTTACCGGAGTTTGAAACCTCTGCGGTTCAAGTCGTTTGCTTTTATCCGGGCATGCCGCCGGAAGTGATGGAGAAAGACATCATGAGTCGGCTGCAACGATCGACTCAATGGTGGAGAAAGCGTAATCGTTTCCACCGGCAAGCTCACGGACGGGCAAGCGATCGAAGTCCGAAAAGATTAAGCCGAGTTAAGGTGAGTTTTGTGATCATCGGGAGCGGCATTTTACCATCCTGGCGGAGCCGAAATCTATCATCCTTCGTAAAAGGATGAGCGTCTTCCTAAGCTCCCTGGATGACCCAGGCATAGGCATCTTCAGTCAGCACTTGCACTTACAATAATGGTTGGCGACAATCGTGATTAACAACAACACGCGATGATCGCGATCGATATAGAATGAGGAAAAAATGAAGAAGTTGATTTGTGCCTTGGCTTTGAGCTTGCTAGTCGGCGTTGCTTTGGCCCAAGATGAGACGGACGAAAATAATAAAGACAAGAATGGTACGGTCGAAACGATTGTCGAAGGACTGGACAATCCGTGTGGCGTGGCGGTCCAGCCCGGGACCGGCCATGTTTTCGTTTCTGATAGCGCGGCGCTACGCGTTGTTCGAATTGTTGACGGGAAAATCGAACCCGTGATCACAGGATTCCCTAAAGACACCTATGGCACCGAAACCCAATACGAAATCGGCCCTTTGGGACTTTGTTTTATCGATCAAAACACGCTGATCGTTGGTGGCGGTGGCCAACCTGATGGTGAAGACATGCTGCGCGCGTACAAAGTTCCGGAGGCCGGTGCGGAACCCATCACCGCAGATAAAATGGAAGGCGCCGGGCAAAGATTGGTCGCTGAACCCGACGACAATCTGGTCGGCGAAGGAGATTTCTACGGTGTGGCGGTGATTGGCACTACGGTATACACGACCTGCAACGGCGACGATGAGAAAGGCTGGCTCGCCAAGGCCGATATTGTCGACGGAAAGCTGACTAACTTTATCCGCTCCATCGCCACCAAGGAAAAGACCAACGTCGACGCGCCGGTTGCAATCACGCGTTCACCGGAAGGCTTCATTGCCGTCGGTCAAATGGGTGAAGTCTCGGAAACGGCAGATTCGCTGCTAACCTTTTATGACGCTTCCGAAGAGGAGCTGGTGGGCTGGAAATATGAAACTGGTCTAAATGATATTTCTGCACTGGCTTACGGCCCCAAACGGGCGAGGTTGTTTGCAACGGATTTCAGTTGGAAGGATCCAAGCAAAGGCGCGTTGTATAAACTTGTCGCTGACACCGCGACCAAATGCAAAGCGGTCAAGATTACGGATTTGGACAAACCGACCTCGATGGCGTTTGACCCGGAAGGCAATTTGTATATCGCTGTCTTGGGCTCTCCCGCCGAAGGCCTGGAGGGTCCATGCGGTAAGTTGATTGTCATCAAGGGACTCGACGACGACCCTGACAAAGACGAATAGACCTTGAAAGCTCAACATCTTGTCAAAATCGGAATCATGGGGGTGGTCGGTCGATTCCAAGCGGCCGACTTTCGTGTTTATCCGCGCGATTCAAAGGTCATTTGCCGAACACAGCGAGGATTAGAAGTCGGCACTGTGTTGTGCCCGATCGAGGCGAATGGTGATCACCCGACCGATGGCACGTTATTGCGTCATGTCGGTTCCGAGGACCAGTTGATCCTCGAACGATTGGAAAAGTTCCGTGACCGCGCTTTTCAAGCTTGTTGCGACAAGCTGGCCGAACGCAGAATCCAATCCTTGCTGGTCGACGTCGAGCATTTGTTTGACGGCCAGTCGGTATACTTCTATTTTCTTGGCGAAGTGAGCCCGCAACTTGAGGCGCTGACCGACGAGTTGGCCTCGACGTACGATCGCAAAGTTCGATTCAAAAAATTCGCAGAGACGTTGGCTCAGGGATGCGGGCCAGATTGCGGAACTGGCGATGCTAAATGCAGTTCTGATAGCTGTGGCTCCTGTGCTCTGGCCGAGGGTTGTGGGGCGAAAATTTAGCGAATGCAGCTAGTTCCGCGTCAAACCTGACTCGCGCGGTTCGTAGTACCGGCTTGAGCCGGATATTCCGCCTGAAGGCGGGACTACAAACTGTCCGTTCAGCATTGACAAACCTAGAAAAGGCCGGAACGAACCGTGCGCTTGTTCCGGCCCCCCCCTGC
>JAHEJI010000165.1 GCA_024638965.1 Planctomycetaceae bacterium | reverse complement strand
CCGTGTCTCAATTTTGCGTCTCTGTGAAGAATTTTTTGGGCATTCGAATCTGGTCCAAAATCCTCATTTGTCGCCATGGAAACTACTGAGCCAATCGAACCGCAAGTAGATCACGAATTTCCTCAAGCGTTTCAATATGTTTTTTCGTCCACAGCTCGGTCAACTGTTCGTCATCGTCGCCCAAGCCAGCGGATTGCGATTGGCCAACTCGATTCATCAGCATTTCGCGGAGCGATTGTGCGTTATCGACACCCTCAATCAATCCGCAATGCGATGACATCGCTCCTTGCTCGGACTGACCACCACCAGCCGTTTCGATCATCAGGTCGGCGATTGTAAACCAGCGCTGCAAAGGCCCTTGTTTAATCGTCACGTTCTGAATGTTTTCGTAAGTGATCGTTGTACCATGAATAATCCAAATTCCCCGGCGAATGCGGAGGCTGCGATCACTCATGACATACCAGGTGGTGTCATATCTTAGGTGGATTGCCAGGTAAGCAATCATATCGGGAACCACCGCAATCAAGAAAGCGAGCGGTGCCAGAATCATTCCGATGACGGGATTGAGAACGGTTATTACCAGCCAACCAACAAAGATCGCCACGTCGAAGATGGCTAGAAGAATCCAAAATTTGAACTTTAAATACTTCAGAAAACCCTCCGATGGCTGAAAGGCTTCCAGTTCCTCGTTTTCTGAGGGAAGCGTCGGCGGTTGGTCGGGCACGCGAAACCAACTGGTCAACACTCCCCACACTCCCTGGTAACACCACTTGGAAACTCGTTCAACCTGCGTATTCACGATTACGGTTCCCCCGGAGTCGAAGATTTTAGCAAATCGCGAATCTCACCGAGCAGCTCCAAAGCACGATCGGTTTGCTGTGTTGGCTTCTTATTCAATTCATCTGGAACAGTCTCTCCTCGAGCTCCACGCATTCGCGAGTACAGGTGATCACGAAGTTCCTCCGACTCGAGGATTCCTTCAATACTCATTTCCGGTCCGGAACTGCCGGATGCCGTTTGAATCGCGACGGTGGCTAAGCCCATCCAGCGCTGAATGATGTTTCGGGTCAGGTGAATATCCTGGATTCGTCGATAGGTCAGGTTAATTTCCTTGCGGAACAGGATACCCCATTTCATCGAAACACCCGTTTCGTCGAACCGGTATTCGAGCGTTTTATATTTGAAAAAAAGCGGCAAAAATGCGAAAGGAAACAAAGGTCCCGCCAGCAGGGACATCCAGACATAGTA
Source organism: Planctomycetaceae bacterium (assembly GCA_024638965.1). GTDB lineage: Bacteria > Planctomycetota > Planctomycetia > Pirellulales > Pirellulaceae > Mariniblastus. The sequence continues at coordinate 11,646 of JAHEJI010000165.1, read as the reverse complement.
CGTCAACAATACTGGTTCCGGACGTGTGATGGATCGCGGGTCAAAACCAGCGTTGTTACCAGAGGATGAGTTCATAATTACGTCCGAAAGAGCGCATCTAACGAGCGGCTCATTAATCTTGAATTGATGGGTTTGTAGTCCCGCCCTCAGGCGGAATATCTGGCTAAAGCCGGGACTACGAACCAAACAACCCTCCTAGGTCTGACCGTCCAAATAATTCATCGCGATCGCAACTTGGGTTGAGCTTGAGATTAGCTGGTTGTTATCAGTACGAGAAATTCGAGCTCGTTCGTAGCGGTCGTACAGGGCCATAAGTGCTTCGCGACAATTCTGATTGGCCAGTTCAAATGCCGATTCAATTTCACCGACATTTAGCTTGATCGTGCAATCTTGTTGAAGTTGTTCGGCAATCCTCAAGAAGGTTTTTCGTTGCGGATCAATGACTGCAATCGTGGGCAGCCAATAACGAGGTCGGTGTACGGTCGCCAGCAGGCCAATCTTTCGTTGGCGGCAAACTTGGCTGATTAACCAGCGTTTGACTCGGGAAAGTCGTTCTACGCCGTCGATGATGATCAGCTTCTCTTGAATCATGCGGGACTGGTTTGAGATTACAGTCCAATCGATGTCCCAACGTTGTAGCGAATCGACTCGCACCGTCACTTGATTGATCAGTTGGAATCTTTGTTTCAACGCCGGTAATAAATCTTTAACGAGCGTCGATTTTCCGCTTCCGTGTGGTCCAGCAATTTCTGCCTGCCAGCCGGATGCCCGCAACCCTTCCAGGACAATGGATCGGCTTAGCCGCTCCGGATAGAGAAAGGGTATTGCACCGGGCTTCGTAAATCGTGTTGAATACGGGTTGGAGTCGCAAATCATGACTCCTCCTCCTCGCCGCTGACCAGACCCAATGGAGGTTTCGTAAGCATGGAAGTGTGCCCGAGACGGAAGAGCTCGTCTTGAGTCTTTTCGGAACCATCGCGCATAAATATTCGAACTCGAACTGCCCAATTGATTTTTACGATCCAACCTTCGTAAGAAAGTGGACTTTGCGGCAACATCGTGCTTAACTTGTGCGTATGTTTTAAGAGTTCGGGCAGGACATTTTTCTTCTCACGCCTTTCGAAAAAGTGAACGCCCATGTCGGTGTCGCCTTTGCCTTCCGTGATCCACAAAACCGACGTCTCGATCGCCGTAATCTGATTGTCTTCGCTTGGGTCGTCATCGCGCAGCTTGACATCATACTCACACGTTAAGATTTCTCCTGGCGAATACTGGGCGGATTCTTTACCGAGCCGCAGTTCGACAATCGGTAGGTCTAGTTTTTCGGATTGGCTTTGCTGACTCGAGGCAGGACCGAAATTGCGAAATTTCGTTCTTGCTGAGGCCAACTTCTCGCCCTTCCGCGGATGACGATTTTCCATAAGACTCGATTGTTGGGGGATTTGAATGAATGCATCGCCTGCTTGGGCAGGCTCATCTCAAAATCAGCCTCGAAAGGCTCCGCCGGCTGAACGTCGATGCCTCTTTTGCGGAGCAGTCGTTGCTCAAAAACTGTTTTACGCTCGGTTCGAATATCGGTGCCCTCGTTGAACGTAGCTTCTTCCTGACAGACAAGATTGACGTCCAGCAGTTTCAACCTTACTCGACCGGGCTGAGAAAGATGGAATTGGTAATCTTCGCCGACAATAAATGGAAACTTGGACACTTCGAGCGCCGGCGGCCCGATGCCGGTCAAGGCCAGCAGTTGATGAAATAGATTGTAGATTGACCAAATCGCCGCCATCGAAATCGGGATCGAAATTCCGGTCGCCAACCAATCGATCGTTCCGCGTTGCCAAGCTGTGGTCGCTGTCAAAATCAGGATGGTAGCCAACGGGACAAACAGAAAACTGAGCGCGATGGCCAATCCGAATCCCCACATGTTGCGGCGGGACGGAATCAACTGAAATCGCAAATGTTCACCGCGGATAGGTCGATATCGGTCAAACGGCACTGTAGGCGTGTCTTCTCGACGTCGCCGGATTTCATTCAATAGTTCGAAGTCGCCCGCTCTAGCGACGATGGCATTCCGCCGTTCGTCGGAAGCGCCGACTTTCCAAAACGTTAATAGGACCAAATAAGTGCCGATGGCAATCAGCGAGACGGCCACAATGATTTGGACCGCAAAATAATAGGCCGATATATACAGCTCCGTCCGTGTGGAATACAACACGGCAAGGGTCAGGAAAACGACGAGTAGTACGATGCCGATCAATACCAGCGCACCGGCCAACACCGCTTCCGTCATCGCCGCCCACCATTTTCTGTTTCGGCGGGCAAACGGAGTTCGGCCAATCAATAAAACTGAAAACCAGCGTCGCACTAAGGATCCGTCAGGTTAAGTGTGGTTTTTGGGCCAACGGTACGGTTGTAGCTGTTTCTTTACCTTGTTTGAACGCTATTGTGTTTAACGTCCAGCCGGAGGTGGCGGCTTCGCAGCCTCATTTAGAATGTCGCCTCCAGCTTGCCGTTAAGGTCCGGATTGGAAATCCGGACGCTCGCTTTAGACCGTACTATTATTATCAACCGATCTTTTCTTAAGTCTATGCGAACCTGGCAGTAAATCAGCCCACCCGTTTTGAGTTGTTTCAAGGCCAGCTTCGCCGATTCCCAAGATCGTCGGTGGAATGCGACGCAATTTCGACCCCATGGGCTGCAGCGCCTGTTTGTTGACAAACTGGCCATCTTTTTCCCGGGTTGGACCACTGACGATGGAGTCCTTGCCTGGAGTCCAATCGAATCCCAGATTATTGGCGACTGGGCACTGTCCGTGGTCAAATTATCCGCAGGTGCTCGATCTCTTCGCCGATAGATTGGTCGAGTTGCAGAAAAAAGGAATTGGCCGCCCGCAAGGCGGGCTTAGCCAAGACGCCATTGGTAATCAACGCCAACAACCAGGATACTCTGAGTCAAGCAGGTCGGATCGGGCAAAAGCGGTGCCGTCGCCCTTTCCGATCGTTCTAAAAAGCGGCAGCTGTTGATGTGCGACGAGTCTCGTTAGTCCATGAACTGAACGAAATCCGTTCCGTAATTGCTTCGATTGCCGACGGTTTAACGCGGTTTGACGTCCGACCCTTGTCCGGGACGACAAAATCCAATTGATTCTAATGATTTGTACACTTCATCAAGTGTCTTTTCTCCGAAATTGGAAATGCTGAGCAGCTCGTTGCGGGTTGTGTTTAAGAGGTCTCGCACGGTGAAAATGCCTTTTTCTTCAAGACAGTTGGTCGTGCGGACAGTGAGCCCAATTTCGGCAGTGCTCAAATCAAGCTTTTCTCGCATGCTGCGAGTCTCTTCTTCGGCTGCACTCAATGGAATTCGTGTTCGAGCCATGGGGGTCCCTCCCGGAAAGAATAATGTCGCGTAGCAAGTTAAAGGTCTTCATCCTTGCCACTTGGCTGCGACAATATAACATATCCGACTAGTGTTTCGACCAGGGCACTTCAATTTTCTGGCGATCGCTAGCTCAGGAGTAACCTAGCAAGGATGATTTTCGCAAGATGACACCCGATTCGATTTCCCAACTGCTTGACCCGCTTAATGAGGCGCAGCGCGAAGCTGTTCAACATGTTGACGGACCGATGTTAATTTTGGCGGGACCCGGCAGCGGAAAAACGCGTGTGGTCACGCACCGAATTGCCTATCTTATCGCTCAGGGAGTTCCGTCTCACTGTATTCTCGCATTGACGTTCACCAACAAAGCGGCCCAGGAAATGCGGTTGCGGCTTGACGGGTTGGCGCCTCAGCATCGCGTTTGGACAGGTACATTTCACAAATTCTGTGCCCGGACTTTGAGAATTCATGCGCCGCTGGTGGGCCTTGCAGAAAACTTTACGATCTATGATACGGGCGATTCCAAAAAAGTTGTCAAACAAGCGATTCAAAACTGCGAAGTTGACTTGCGACACCATTCGCCAGATTCATTCGTGAATCATATCAGCAATCTAAAAAACAAGGGTGTTACGGCAGAGGAGTTTGTACCGCGACCAGGCCACGCTCTTGAAGCGATCATCGGCAAAGTCTTTCCCGAGTACCAGAAGCTGTTGCGTTTAGCCAATGGAGTCGACTTTGATGATCTTCTTTTGCATTGCGTTGAACTTTTTCGCAACAGTCCAGAGCTGCGCCAGACGTTTGATGAAAAATACGCGTACTTTATGGTCGACGAATACCAGGATACCAACTTGGCGCAGTATCAGCTCATTCGCCTGTTGAACCATTCAATTCAAAACCTCGCAGTTACTGGAGATCCAGATCAGTCGATTTATGGCTGGCGAGGTGCAACTCTAAAAAACATCCTTGGATTCGAACATGACTATCCCAACGTCAAGATTGTTCGTCTTGAGCAAAACTATCGTAGTACCAAATCGATCCTGCGGGTTGCCGATCAACTGATCGAAAACAATCTCAAGCGAAAACACAAACGACTTCATTCCGAAAACGAAGAGGGAAAACCGGTTCGTTTGGTCGCTTATCCTACGCCGCAAGATGAAGCGATCGACATCGCTGATTCTATCGCGTTGGCGATCCAAAAAGGTGGGCGTCGACCTCGTGACTTTGCGATCTTTTACCGCACCAATGCCTTGTCGCGCTCGCTGGAACACAGTTTGAGATTGGCGGGCGTGCCTTACCAAGTGGTTAACGGTCACGAGTTTTATCAACGTCGCGAAATCAAAGACTTGGTTGCTTACCTGCACCTGCTGAACAACCCGCGAGATAACGTTGCGTTTGAAAGAATTGTCAACGTGCCGCCTCGTAAAATCGGCAAAGTCACCCTCGGTCGAATTCGCAGTTTCGCTGAAGACAATCGGTTGTCGATGTTGGAGGCCGCACGTAGCTGCGATTCGATTAGCGCCATTTCGAAAGTCCCGAATGCGAAGATCAAGCAGTTTGTTTTAATGATGGATCGGCTGTCCGAGATCCGCTCCGTGGAAGTTGAGACGATCATCAAAGCCATTTTGGATGAGACTGCTTATCGTGATTGGCTGACCGACGACGGTAGTGAAGAAGGCCACGAGCGTGCCGGCAACGTTGATGAACTGGTTGTCGCGGCGCAGGAATTCGATAGTGAACATCCTGAAGATGGCGGGTTGGAACGATATCTCGAACAGGCTGCTCTGGTCAGTGATACGGACGTTTGGGAATCGACCGCGGATTTTGTGAGCTTGATGACGATGCACGCAGCGAAAGGACTTGAATTCCCTTGCGTCTATATCGTCGGCCTCGAAGACGGTTTGTTGCCGCACGAACGCAGTTCAAACGATGACGAGGAAATCGAAGAAGAGAGACGGCTGTTTTTTGTCGCGATCACGAGAACTCAGGAAGAATTGCAAATCAGTCGCGCAATGTCTCGTTTCCGGCGGGGAAGTTATTGGCCAACGATTGCGAGTCGATTCTTAATGGAACTGCCGCGCCAATCGATGGCTGTTTTTGAACCGTCCAGTAGCGAAGTGAATTCCGACATTCTTGATGAGATTGACCCGTGGTTGCACGGCGGTGTTGACGACAAAATTGTCGACGATTCGCTTGCCGCAGGTATTCCTGAAGACCTGGATATTTCGTTTGACCCCGCGATGTTTGAATCGCCCGAATCCCTGACCAGGGGCCTCAAAGACCGGCAAAAATTGCCCTCGTTCACGCCGCGGATCTTTACCGGGGCAGAATTTGCCGATCAACAAGAGAAATTGCGGAGTACGGTTCGAGTTCATCCCAATGCGTTCCGGATTGGAATGCAAGTGGAACACCTCGACTATGGGATCGGGACGATTGTGATGCTGTCAGGTAAAGCTGCAAAAAAAACCGCGACCGTCGATTTTTCCGATCTCGGCAAAAAACGATTCCGACTCGCGTTTTGCAATTTGCAGATTGTCGACGAATAGTTCAGTTCGGTGAATTAGAGCATTAGCCGAAACCAGCATTTTCCGCCGAAAGGCGGTACTACGAACATTTCAAAACCGGTTTTGAAAGGCTCTAATCAAATTGCGGCTTCGTAATCAATTTGGTATTCGTGGTTGCCGATTTTCATTTTATCGCCCGGCATCACCATTCCTCCCGCGGCTGCCTGACCATTGATCAAAACCGGACAGTCTTTCATGGCCTTGAACGACCACAGGCCATTTCGAAACGTCAGCTGGCAATGATGACGATCGACGCCGTGGTCATTGAGCACAATATGACAGGTCGACAATCGTCCAACGACCTGTTTTGGCTTGAAAAGTTCGATGGCAAGACCGGTTTCCTTGCAAATAAAGACCCCGAGATTGATCGAGCCGAGTTGCAACAGGTCATCTGCCGACACGCTTTTTTCTTTTTGTGGAACGCTTGCTCCAGGTCCACGATTCCAAATCCTGCAAAGACGAACCTCATTTCCGATGCGGTTAAAGACGACTTCATCCATAAATGTTTGCATCAATATTAAACCACGACCTACGTTTCCATCGATCGAAGTTTGGTGTTCCGGTTTGAATCCGGGCCCCTGGTCTTTGATCACGCATTCAAGTCCGTCGGTTGTCATGTTGAGACAGACGTTAATCTTTCGGGCTGCAAATTGCTTCTGCCGATCTTTAACCAATTCAGCAAACTCTTCAGCTTTCCGTTTGCTGCCGTATACAGAGTGGTGAGAGGCAATCTCGAGATTGCCTCGATAGAGTGCATTGCTCAAAGCATGTTCGATCGCGATTCCGACGCGAAGACGCTCGATTTGATCGAGTGGCGACATGCCTTCCAACAGGTTTGCGGCAAGATCGATGATGGCCGAAAAGTACGTTTCGTCATTTTCCAATTTGAACTCGAAACGGGATTCGGTCGCCTTTTTTAACAGTCGCTCGAGCGAATGTTCCGCGTGCATCATGGCCATTACGTTTTGAACCGTCGGCACGAGTAGCTCAGCCGTTTTTGATTTCGGAACGTAACTTGCCGCCCCGGCGTTTAGAGCTTCTGTAGCGATCTCTTCACTGCCAACCCCAGTTACCAGTATCGCCGGAATCTGAGGGTGACTTTTTCGCATCGTTTTGACTAAATCGAGTCCGTCCATTTCTGGCATCTGCAAGTCGGTTACAACTAAATCCACTTGCCATTCCTCGATTTTTTCCAGCGCTTGCTTGCCATCGCCCGCGTGGACAACCGTATACTCTTCCACTTTCGACAGCATCCCATCAAATAACAGGCGATCTACAGCGGAGTCATCGACGACTAAGATATTGGGCATTTGTCTATCATTTTCTGGTACGAATTGACGCAAACATTTTAGGTTGGTTATTGTAACGGTGCACTGAGGTTTTGCATTAGAACGAATCAAGATTCAACGCATTTTTGCATGAAACACTCTAGATCGTTTTCAAACGGTCGATTTGGAACTTGATCGCACATTTCGTGCGGATGATTAGGGGAATGGCGAGCCTGGATCATTCAGAGCTCATCGAAGAGGGCGAGAAGTTTAAGCGTTGTGTTGTGATTTCTGACCGTCATTCGTTTATAAACTGGCAGGCTCGCCAATTTCATGATCGTTGTTTTTCCGAGATTTTTCTTGGTCGCCGACCAAAAAATAGTGCGGCGACCGAGACCCACATTTTCTAAATTGGCGATTGGCGGTGGCAACTCGGCCATGACCTCAGCCGGTTTGAGATTCCCAAGCAAAAAAAGCGCGTTGTGTTTTTGATTTGCATCGACGCCCCAATGTTCCGGAATCGCTTGAATATCAGATTTGTATTGTCGGAAGGAGAAAACAACCGCCTGGGCCGGGTACGAGAACTCTTTGGAAAGCCCTGTTTCTATTTTCGTGGTCAGTTTCGCAACACTCGTTGATTCGGATCGAAACAAGACGTTTCCACTTTGAATGTAAGTCCGTACGGCACCCAGCCCGAGATTTTCAAAACACTCTCTCAAGTCATCTTTGGCAATAATGTTCTTGCCACCGACGTTAATACCACGCAGCAACGCCAAATATTTATTACTTTTGTTGGTCATACACTCATTATAGCATGATAATTGAATGACATTTTGCCAGCTTGGCAGGCCAGTTTTTGTATTGGTTCCAACCGCATAATGTCGCGAAGGTCATCGGAGCAGTTAGAATCAAGGGCGGAAGAAGTTATTGGCGAAACCGGTTTGGAGAATTGATGGTCGGTCGTAACGATTTGGATTTGGTTTTGGTTCTGATCCTGTTCATTGTTTTGGCTCAGCTGGGCGCTGTTGCCGCCGGAAACATTGAACGCCCTAACGTCGTCGCAACGGCCGAACCAAAGATCCCGGCACCTTACTCACGTACAAAAAGGGCTCCTCTTCTGCCCCATTCGCTTTCGTTCGCTCGCGTGTTTGGTGAGCACATGGTTCTGCAAGCCGGTCAACCAATTCGTGTCTGGGGGGAGGCGAACCCCAACACTGACGTCAATGTTTCCTTCGGCGGGCAAAAAACATCGACCAGCTCCGATTCAAAAGGAAAGTGGCTGGTCGAACTATTGCCAGAGAAACAGAATTCGACTCCGCAAAGACTCATTGCAAAAAGCGGAGGTGACAAGGTCTTCCGTTTGGCGACGGCTCGAATCACGGGCCTTCGAATCGTGCTTTCCAGTGACGACGTTTCTAAACCGGTACACGCGAGGTACGCCTGGTCGCCATTTCCCGAGCCGGCAGTGAATCTTGTCAATTCGGCCGGGATGCCCGCTAGTCCATTTACTACTCAGGACGAGAATGAAGTCCGGTACGATGTTCGCATGATCTGGAACGCGGCACCCCACAACGCATTCACGGATCTGGTCCGCTGGAACGACAAGTTTTATTGTGCCTTTCGAATCGGTACCGGGCATGTGCCGGGTCCCAAAGGCGAAGACGGCAAGATCCAGCTCATCAGTTCCGTCGACGGCAAAAAATGGTCTTCGATTGCTACGATCGTTGAACCGGGCATCGACTTGCGCGACCCAAAACTCTCCATTGCGCCGGATGGTCGCTTGATGGTGTTGATGGGTGGTTCCAATTATGAAGGTACAAAACTTATCGATCGGGCCTCTCGTGTTGCCTTTTTGGAAAACGAAGACAACGATTTTTCAGAAATCCGAAGGATTGAGATTGATCCAGGAATCGCCGGTAATAACGACTGGCTTTGGCGAGTGACCTGGGAGAACGGTGTTGGCTACGGTGTTGTTTATCAAGCGGAAAAGACGCGATGGGGTCTGCACTTGGTCAAGACGTTCGACGGCGTCAAATACGACTTGGTGAAAACCCTCGATTTGGACGGGCGACCTAACGAATCGACCGTTCGCTTCGACGAGGATGGCCAGATGTTTCTGGTTATTCGAAACGAGGACGGACGAAGTCTCGGCCATTTTGGCCAGAGCAAACAACCTTTTACAAAATGGAATTGGAACTTGATCAAACAGAGGTTGGGTGGTCCCAACATGATCCAATTACCTGATGGCAGATGGTTACTCGGAACCCGCGACTACGGTGAAACCGCCAAGACGGTTCTCGGATCGCTCAGCATTGACGGTGCATTCAACACACTAATCACGTTTCCCAGCGGCGGCGACACAAGTTATCCGGGGATGCTGCTTCATGGTGACAAACTGTGGTTTTCCTATTACTCAAGCCACGAAGGGCGTACATCGATTTATCTCGCGACCATTGCTTTGCAAGAGCTCGGCATAACAGCGACACGGAAGAACAAGTAACCATCGGGGCTGTTGCTTGCGCATCCCCATGAAGTAAAACTGAATTCTCGCGAATCCAGCTACAAAACATTGTCCAATTGACACAGACGTTTGCATGACTGACTCAACTCAACTGCATGGACCCTATTCGGCGATTTTTACGCCGTTTGATGCGAATGGCGACGTCAACTTTCAAATGCTCGCGAGCATCGCCGACTATCAGATCGACAATGGGATCCAGGGCTTTTTCGCTTGCGGTTCGACTGGAGAAGGACTATTGCTTTCGGAAGACGAACGCAATGAAGTGGTCAAACAGCTGATCGGACACGTGAAGGGTCGGGCAAAAGTCATCGCGCATGTTGGCCACCCAAGCAGTGACGTTGCGGCTCGAATGGCTCGGAAGGCCGCAGAGGTCGGGGCCGATTGGATCGCATCGGTGGCGCCCATCTACCACGGCACAACATTCGAAGGCGCCAAACGGCATTACACGAAGATTGCGGGTGCAACCGATTTGCCTTTTATGATTTACTCGCTTGGCGGCGTGATCGATTCGAATCGTGACACAGCTTTTTTTGACATCCCACTCGTTTGTGGACTCAAATACACGGGCGCGAATTTCTATTCGGTTCAACAGCTTGCTCGCAAGCTCGGTCGACCGGTCACTTTGATGAGCGGTTTCGATGAACAGTTCGTCGCAGGACAATCTTTTGGTTTCAATGGCGGGATTGGCACAACCTTTAATTTTGCCCCTCAGTTTTATTCCAGGATCTACCGGTTGTATCACGAGGGTAACATTGCCAAAGCGGCGGAGGTTCAAGCCGAGATCAATCAAGTCACCGATCTGATGGTTCAGTACGAAAACTGGAGTTACCGGAAAGCCATCATGCGCTACATCGGTTTTGATTGCGGAGCATGTCGAGCACCGTATGCTCCGATGACAGAGTCGGAGTACGAGTCGTTTGGCGAACAGCTGGATGCGATCAATGTTTTGAAGCGCAATCAGGGCAGCGAAGCTGTAAGTGCAAAGGGCAAGGCAAGCATTCCCCGTTGATCCGCAAGGCCATTCAAATGCAGCAAACCTCTTGCGTGAATACAGCATTAAAATTCGCATGTTGTCTTGTTCTGAGTCTGTTCTGTTGCGCAACCGGTTTGTCACAGGAAACAACAGTTAGAGCCGTCGATCCAACTCCAGAAGACTCGCGGCTGGATTTTGAATCGCTACCAGATCTTCCAGATAAACTGGGAGTCGCTGGTCCAATCGTCGGTTACCACGATGTCGATCCAAATCAAATTCGCGATGCGTCGCCCCATTTTTTGATCGTCGCTGGCGGAGCGAATTTCGGTCGGAAGGATGATCCAAAACTCTGGGAGTTGCCCAAAGTCTATCATGATCGAGTTTGGGTTCTTCAACGTTCCGGCAATGGAAACGCGACCAACTTCAATTGGCGAGGCGATATCGGCCGTGATTTTCGATTGTCCCAGGCCGTCGCTTATAGCTCGGTTGTAAGCACCAAATTCGGCGTCCTGGTGATCGGCGGACAAAACGAGAATGGGTTGAACAATCGAGCCTTTTTGCTGCGGCTGACCAAAGAGGGCGAGCAATGGGAGCTCAATGAAAACGATGACGCGGTTCCAGACTTTCCCATGAGATCGACTGCAGGCGGTGCCGCAATCGTTGGCGACTATGTCTACGCTGTTGGTGGTGAAGTCGTCGATTCGGACGGTGCACAGGGTGCCAGCCGAATTGTCTGGCGCCTGAAACTCGATGCCATCAACCCGAATTCGCCATATCCAGATGCCGTTTGGGAACGAGTCGTCAGCTGGCCCGAAGAGGGGCCTCGTCGAATGTTTCCGCTTGTAACGGCTCAACATGATGGATTCACAACGCGTTTGTTGGTATTGGGTGGACGGCGGTTTCTTGACGGCTCAGACAAAAACAATTTGTACAATTTGAAATTCTCGTCCG
>JAHEJI010000164.1 GCA_024638965.1 Planctomycetaceae bacterium | reverse complement strand
CACCATTGATTGTTGGCGTATTTGTTTTTTGCCGTCCAAACGCGCGGGGCCTTGCCCCAATGCTGCTTACCTTACGGCGGCTCGACACCCTTCTCTCGGCGACACGTGAGGGTCCGGGAGAGTGAAACGCAAAGATTCCTTGCGGAATCAACAACCCTCACCCGACGCTGAGACGTCGAACTCTCCCAAACTGAGATCGCGCGGCTTTGGAGTTCGGATTCTGCAAGAGTTTACGAGCATCAAATACTCTTCCTCTGGGAGGGTCGGGCTCTCAGGCCCGGAGAGGGTCTTGTGAACCGCACGAAAAACCCTCCCCGGCCGCTACCGCGTCCGACCCTCCCGCAAGCGAGAGGGTGATGTAACTCTCATCTAATCAACGACGAAAAAAGCCGCACGATCTCAGTTTGGGTGAGGTTGGGTCCTATAAAGTAAGTACCATTGCATCGGGCGTCGCCCACGTGGTTATACCATGTGCCGATGTCAATCTGCGTTCAACAACTCAACCTTCATTGGATTTGGGAGCCTTGCTGGACCGTTTTTTCTGTCGGAGCATCTTTTCACGTTGCTTCTTCAGTTTGGCCCGTTCCTTCGCGGATAGCCGCTTGCCAGTCCCTTTTTTGACCTTCGGAGCCCGCTTGCCGGGATCCATCATTTGGTCTTGAAGATCCTTCATCATCTGCATCTTGTCCTTGACTCCGCCGCCCGCCATTCCGGTTAACATCGGCTTCATCATGTCATACTGTTTGATCAGTTCGCCAACCTGTTTTGGCTGAACTCCAGACCCATTTGCAATTCGCTGTCGGCGATTGACGTCGATGACTTTCGGATTTCGACGCTCCTCCGGTGTCATACTATCGATCATGCCGACCATTCTGCGAATCTCTTTGGAGGTATCCCCTTGATTCATCATCGCATTGATTTCACTCATGTTGGGCATGCCCGGGAGCAAGCCCATCATTTTTTGCATCAATCCAGGCTTGGCCATTTTTTGCATATGATTGCGAAAGTCGTCGAGTGTAAACTCGCCGCGCTCAAGTGCTTCCTGCATTCGCTGCTGTTCTTTTTCGTCAACGAGCTTATGCGCTTCGTCGACAAGGGCCAGGACATCTCCCATTCCCAGGATTCGGCTGGCCATGCCTTCGGGTCGGAAATGTTCAAGATTGTCCAGGTGTTCACCGGTACCAATGAATTTGATAGGCACACCAGTAACATGCTTAACCGACAACAACGCTCCACCGCGAGCGTCGCCGTCGAGTTTGGTCATGACAACGCCGTTGAGTTCCAGCGATTCATGAAAGGCTTTGGCACTGTTTACGGCGTCTTGTCCTGTCATGCCGTCGACGACGAGAAAGACATGATGCGGTTGGACTTCCCGATCGATCGTCCGCAACTGTTCCATCAAGACTTCATCGATCGCCAACCGGCCCGCAGTATCGAGAATAACGACTTGATTTTTGTTTTCGCGCGCCAGCTTAACGGCGTCGCGACAGACTTTAACGGGGTCTTTTTCTTCTTTGTCACTGTAAACGGGTACGTCGAGTTGAGCACCCAGCGTGTGCAGCTGATCGATCGCCGCCGGGCGTTGCAGGTCAGCTGCGACCAGCAAAGGAGAAATCTTGTTTCGCTGAAGAAGTTTTGCAAATTTACCGCACGTCGTCGTCTTACCTGAACCCTGCAAACCACACATCATGATGATGTTGACGTCTCGACTCAAATCGAGCCCTTCGCCAACCGGGCCCAACAGATTGATCAACTCCTGGTTGACGATTCCAACCAGCTGATCGCCAGGATTCAGAGCCAAAAGGACTTTTTCGCCAAGTGCCTGTTCCGTCACTTTGCCCATAAAGTCCTGGACGACGTCGTAACTAACATCGGCTTCCAAAAGCGATTGCTCGACGAGTTTCAGCCCGTCACGCATATTGCCTTCGGTAAGCTTTCCCTTGCCGCGAAGTGATTTAAATGCCCCTTTAAGGCCATCTTGTAATGAGTCAAACATTTAGTACGAATTCCAATAGGTCATCTTTGTCAAAAAGTGGTTCAGACGACGCTCGATTTTGGGACCAGATTGTATTTGGTAATTAGCATTGCGATATCATATAACAGTCTTTGTTTCCAAGTAAATGCGTTCGTCGAGAATGCTGATCGGCGTGGACCGTCATCGTTCCAATTCCCGCTGCTATAATGACGAGTATCACACGCAACATGTGATTTTGGGCAGAAAATTCAGGAGCACAAAATGAGACATCTCACCTGCGCAGCCACAATTTTGTTCATTATTGGTTCGGTTTCATTCGGTCAGGAACCAAATGAAGATGACAAAAAAACGGTTCTCGCCCCATCAGTTGTTCGGGTCGTTGACGCGCGGTCGACTCGCGAGATTCCAGACACGGACGAGGACTTTGAGCTGTCCGAGAATACACGAAGCAATCTTGCCATTGAGAAAAAGCTTGAAGAATCCGCGAGTTTTAATTACGACGAAACCGAGTTTTCCGAAGTAATGTCAGACCTTGTTGATAAGTTGAGTATCGACGTGGTGTTGGATCAAACGGCCCGAGACGATTCACTCGCGGAGGATGAACCAATAACTTTTAAGGTGACCGACATGCCTTATTCCCACGCGTTGCGGTTGCTCCTTCGCAGCCACAACGCAACTTACATTATAAAATCTGGCGTGTTGCTAATCATCTCCCTCGACGTTGAACCGAATCCTGAATATTTCCGACTTAAAATGTTGGATTGCCAAAATCTAATTCGATTGCTGATTGTGGCAGAAGATATCGTTCCGAAAAAGTCGGTCGAACCGATTGTTCGCCGACAAGTTTTTGCCGAAATCAATGCGCAAAAACTTGCGTCGGACATGCTCGTGGAGATGGTTAAACAGAACGTCGCGCCTGACGAATGGGAAACATCCAATGGAGACGGAAGGGTCAAAATCTATGGAATGGTGATGATTGTTACGCAAACGGATAACGTGATTGAACAGACAGAAGATTTTCTGACTGACCTGGAATACGTTCTGCGGCGTGTTGTGAGAAACAAGAAATCATGACTCATAGGGGTCTGGCGCACCTGACCGGGTACTAGTCAACGGTCGAATCTGCGACAACCGTCACTCGATTTCGGCCACCTTGCTTTGATTGATAAAGAGCTTTGTCAGCGTTAGTAAGCAGGCTACGCGCGGTTGATTCTTCACTGGAGATTGCAACTCCGACACTGGCCGTGATTTGGAGAGCGCTGTCGGAGAATTCGGATTGCACAAGTCGTTGGAGGAGCTTCTGGAATCGCTCTTTGACGAGCGTTTCTTGTGTAACACCCAGAATCACGCCGAACTCGTCGCCCCCTAGCCGCGCAAAGCAAATCGCGTCGTCAAACATCTCTTTCAAAATGGCAGACACGTGTTGGATTGCTTCGTCACCTACCGGATGGCCGTGTTCATCGTTGATCAGTTTGAACTGATCGACGTCAATGATGGCCAGAGAAATTTCCTCACCCAGGTTTTCTTCCAATCGAGACTGAAACTCGCTGCGATTAGGAATCCCGGAAAGAGAATCGGTTGAAGCGGCGTGTTGCAGTTTAAGCTCCCGCTCCTTCCGTGATTCTGCGTCTCGAATGATCGCAAGCAGCCACTTTTGGCCCTCGACACGAATATCGGTCAAGCTGAGATCGGCCCAGAATTCGGTACCATCACTCTGACACAGTTGAACTTCGTGGATGCGGCCCAATAAATTGCCGGTGCCATGAGCCTGATAATCGGCGAATGAATCGTATACACCTTGCCGAAAACGATCAGGCGTAACATGCTCGTTCAGGTCCTTGCCAACAATTGAAGCGGCGCTGTAACCAAATAACCTTTCAGCCGACTCGCTCCAGTAACGAACATTAAAGTCCGTATCCACGACCACGATCGCGTCGCAGGATTTGTCAAAAATCGCGTGGAAGAGTTCTATTTGCGTTGCGAGTAATTTGATATCCATGCATTTCGGCCTAACTTAATGCGGGTTAGTCGCCGTGTTTTCTGCGTAATCCGGGTGAAGTCCTCAGGATTAGCTGAATTCGTTCAAACTCATTCAACCAATCCTGAACAACCGCCGAAAACGTGTCCTCACCTGAAATTACCGATGGCGACGATTCGTCAGTTTCGTCAAGTTGAGATGCGATCTGGCGGTATCGTGAAAGTGTTCGATCTCCGTAACGCCCGACGTGTTTGCCTTCTTCGTTGAGAAAAACAACTTGCGGAATTCGCGAGCCTCCGCAAATCATTAATTCTGTAGCAAGCTCAGGATCAGCGTCTCGATCCACGTAACGGACCCGAATCATCGGCGATTCAGCTTCGAAATGTGCGAATATCGGACACTGTGTGACGCAGTCGCCACACCAGGTGCCTGCCATGCATAAAATCTGCATTTCACGCGTAAACCCGTTAAGCAACTCGCGCTGGTCAATCGAAAGTTCAACCGAATCGTAAACTGATTGCCATTTGGCTCGATCGATATCCGAACCATTCAATTCCAAAAAGAGGTCATAGTCGACTCCAGCTGCGAACTTCGCTGCGAAGTCTAAGCTTCGGGGGGTTTCAATCGACATAGGTGCTTATTTCTTTTTTGCTTTCGACTTCTTCGTGGACTTCTTCTTGGTTGCCTTTTTTGCTTTTTTTGCGGTCGTGGTTTTTTTCTTTTTACCGCCAAATGCCGAGGCCCAATTATCGGAATACTGCTTGGTTGAGCCTGATCGTAATATCGTCACTTCTTGGTTCCTGTTAAGAGTACGTGTCAAAATTTGTGGATTCGGTTTAAAGAGTTCGGCGTACCGAGTACTGCCAACTACCCCTGGACCAGTTTCTTGTATCGGAATCGGCGCGGTTCGTCTTCCTTGATTCCAAGTCGTTCTCTGCGCTGTTGTTCGTATGTTTGGTAATTTCCTTCGCACCAGTGTACGTATCCGTCGCCTTCAAAGGCCAGAATATGTGTTGCAATTCGATCGAGAAACCAACGATCGTGACTTGTTACGACGACACAGCCAACATAGTTCAAAATTGCCTCCTCGAGGGCTCTCAAAGTATCGACGTCAAGGTCGTTGGTGGGCTCATCCAGCAGCAAAACATTCGAACCTCGTTTCAACAATTTGGCCAAGTGGACGCGATTTCGCTCGCCACCAGATAGCTTTCCGACCTTTTTTTCCTGGTCGGGGCCGCGAAAGTTGAAACGATTCACGTAGGCCCGCGAATTCATTTTGCGTTTGCCCAGTTGGATGATCTCATGTCCCCCCGAAATTTCCTGGTAAACCGTGTTTTCGGCTTCCAGTTCGTCACGACTTTGGTCAACGTATCCCAATTCAACGGTGTCTCCAACCCGCAGGATTCCGGAATCGGGCGTTTCCTGACCTGTGATCATTCGGAAGAGCGTCGTCTTGCCGGCACCGTTAGGACCAATGATGCCGATAATTCCTCCAGGCGGCAAGCGAAAATTCATATTCTCCATCAGAACTTTGTCGCCATAACCTTTGCAGAGGTCTTCGGCCTCAATGACAACGTCGCCCAAGTGTTGCCCGGGCGGAATCTGGATTTCCAGCTCTTTGTCCTGATCGCGTTGGGCCTCCGCAGCCATTTGTTCGTACGCAGAGATTCTGGCTTTGCTTTTCGATTGACGAGCTTTGGGGGCCATCCGAATCCACTCAAGTTCGCGGGCAAGCGCTTTTTGCCTGGATTCGCTTTGCTTCTCCTCGACTTTCAATCGAGCCTGCTTTTGCTCGAGCCACGAAGAGTAGTTGCCTTCGAACGGATGTCCCTCGCCTCGATCGAGTTCCAAAATCCAACCCGCAACATTGTCCAGAAAATAACGGTCATGCGTCACCGCAACGATGGTTCCATGGTAGTTCTGCAGCGTTCGCTCGAGCCAATGAACAGAGTCAGCATCGAGGTGGTTGGTCGGTTCGTCGAGCAACAGCAGGTCCGGCTTTTCCAACAGCAATTTACACAATGCAACTCGACGTTTTTCTCCACCGGATAATTTCGCGACGTCGGCTTCTTTGTCTGGCAAATTCATGACATCGAAAGCGATTTCAATTTCGCGATCCAGTCCCCATGTGTTGGTCGCATCAATTTGATCCTGCACGCGCGCCATTTCGTCGTACACTTTTTGCATCGCATCCGGTTCAAGCGGTTCCGCACACTTGGCACTCAGCTCATTGAACCGGTCAAGAAGTGCTCGGCGCGGCGCAACGGCTTCTTGAACGTTGTCCCAGACGTTTTTGTGACGATTCAACTGAGGTTCTTGCGGCAGATACCCCCGCGTAAACCCATCGGTTAGTCGTGCTTCACCGTCGAACTCGGTGTCCCAGCCAGCCATAATTTGCAACAACGTACTTTTGCCCGCACCATTTCGACCCAGCACCCCAATCTTTGCGCCTGGATAAAACGCGAGCCAGATATTTTCAAGCACCGCTTTCGTGCCGTGTTTTTTGGTCATATCGACCATTTGGAAGATGTATTGCTTACTCATTGGATCTAAATTTGTTTTGAAAGAACGGTTGAAATCGAATTTGATGGATGGAAAAGAATTCGAGCGAGCCTCAAAAACGACCAGTTTTCGAAAGTTTAATTGTTTAACGGCAATGCCGTTCAAAGTTTGGAATTGAACCAGCGGAAAGAACTAGTCATCCTGAATCGAGTGGAGCGAGATAAAGGATCTCTCGTATTTCATGTGAGATCCTTCGGTCGCTAAAGCTCCCTCAGGATGACTTGATACACTAATGCTGCGCTCCAATAAAATTAATGTTCGTTCTTGATGTTGTGCCGCGAAGCGGAATCTGAGGCTCAGAATAACGCGTGTGCGTTCGATTAAAACATGTACGGTATCGCGCTAAACAATGTGATTCAATGCGCGATTGGTCTTCCTCTACTCCCACTCAATCGTTGCGGGTGGCTTGGAACTGATGTCGTAGCAAACCCGGTTTACTCCGGCAACCTCATTGATAATTCGTGTCGACATCGTCGCTAAAACATCATACGGAAGTCGCGACCAATCGGCAGTCATAAAATCTTCACTATCGACACATCGGATGACAAGCGCATTGTCATAAGTTCTCGCATCGCCCATCACGCCCACACTCTGAACCGGTAGCAAAACAGCGAAGAGCTGTGCCGTCTTGCGATAAAGATCGGCCTTGCGGATTTCCTCAATGACGATTGCATCAGCCTCGCGGAGGACATCCAGTCTCTCTTTCGTAACTTCGCCCAGGCAGCGCACGGCCAAGCCAGGCCCAGGAAACGGATGCCGCCAAACCAGCTCATCGGGAAGCCCCAGTTCAAGGCCCAGCCGTCGAACTTCATCCTTGAACAGATCCCGCAAAGGCTCGATTAGCTCAAATCCCAGCTCCTCCGGCAAACCACCGACATTGTGATGAATCTTAATTGTCGCCGCGGGGCCGTCCGGCGCCGCTCCACTTTCGATCACATCCGGATACAACGTGCCTTGAGCGAGGAACTTCGCATCTGGAATGCTCTTGGCCTCGTGTTTAAAACATTCGATGAAAGTATGCCCAATCTTGAGCCGCTTTTCCTGAGGATCGAGGACGCCCTCCAGCTCCCGCAAAAACCTGTCTTCGGCTTTGACGACATGCAAGTCTGTTTTGAAGTGATCGCCAAACATCCTGACAACGGTTTCACTTTCACTTTTTCGAAGCAATCCGTTGTCGACCAAAATACAAGAGAGCTGAGGACCAATGGCTCGATACATCAATGCCGCGACAACGCTGGAATCGACTCCGCCCGAAAGGCCGCAAATCACTCGCTTATCACCGACTCGTCGTTTGATCGACTCAATCATTTCACTTGCAAAGTCCGTCAGCTTCCAATTCCCGTGGCAGTGGCAAACTTCATAGAGAAAATTCTTCAGGAGCGTTGAGCCTTGAGGTGTATGCGTGACTTCCGGGTGAAACTGGAGGCCGTAGACGGGCAGGTTTTTGTGTTTTACGGCCGCCACTGGACAAGTGCTTGTTTGGGCCAAAGATACAAAGTCGCTGGACACATTGGTCACCTGGTCTCCATGGCTCATCCAGACTTGCGCGCTGGCAGGAAAATCATTAAACAGTGGATCGGAACTGGAAACCGTGCAGTTGGCTCTTCCAAACTCTTTGGCTTCGGAACTTTCGACTTGACCGCCAAGATGATTGCAAAGCAGTTGCATGCCATAGCAAATCCCGAGCACCGGAATACCCAGCTCGAAAATTGAGGGATCGCACTGGGGAGATCGCTCGTCATAAACACTGCTTGGGCCACCCGACAGGATCAGCCCGGACGGATTGTGATTCTTGATCTGCTCCGCCGTGATGTCGTGTCGCACGATTTCGCAATAGACATTGTGTTCGCGCACGCGGCGGGCGATCAGCTGGCAATATTGCGCGCCGAAATCCAGCACCAGGATTCGTTCCGCCGTTGATTTCTTATCGACAGTATTTGGAGAGGCTGTCACAACAGTCATTATGTTTGCTCAGAAGCGTCTGGAAACAAAAATACCGTCGCATTACTGGACGGCTGTAATCACGGATTATACGGCTTTCGACTACAATTCCTAGCGACCGAACTCGGGTATCCGTGCTTTTTTTGAAGGTCTAACCGTCGGATCGTCGAATAGCTCCGTACGACGCGCAGGTGATAAAATAACTGCCCAGACGCAAGATCGTGCATTCACTGGCGAACTACAGAAAGTAGCGAAGTGCTTAGGCCTCTCGTGATCGGATTCGGGGTGCACCTGAAGGCAAGTTTCCGCTGGCCATATCTTTTCGAATTGCCGATGACACCGATCCTTCTGTTTTTTTGCAGAGGCGTTGCGTCATCGCGCTGACAACGGACAGAATTTTTTGGCGTTGCAGTCAGGTCAGTGCAGTTTCGCACTATTGATCGCCAAGGCAAATACCGATATCTCGAGCTGCCGCGACCCAGGGATGATCGAGCGGAACGGTTTTTCGCTTGCCAACAACCTCTTCAAGGGGCACGGCTGCGGTCGATTCACCGCGCGCTGCGATCAAGACGTTCGATTTCCCTTGTTGAATAAACTCTGCGCATGCGGTTCCTAATCGGGTTGCCAGAATTCGATCAGCGGACGAGGGCGTGCCTCCTCGTTGAACGTGTCCGAGGATCGTAACGCGAGATTCCAAGCCAGTCAGTTCCTCCAGCTGCTGCGAAAGACGCATCGTATTGTTCGTTCGCTGCTGTTCAACTTCCGCCAATTTCGCTTTAGCCTTTTGCTTCGATGAAGATTTGCTTTTGCTGCTGTTGGACACAGTCCGCGCCTCAGCCAGTTCCGCCTCGGCTTCTTGAAACCTCCGTGCCTGTTCTTGCGACATCGCGCCCTCACTGACGGCAACAATGCTAAATCGTCTGCCATAACGGCTGCGTTTCTTGATCGAATCGGCAATGACTTCCACACTGTATGGAACTTCCGGAATCAAAATCGCGTCTGCCCCTCCCGCCAAACCCGAGCCAAGCGCGAGCCAACCGGCATTGTGGCCCATGACTTCCACCACGATGATGCGGTGATGACTGTGCGCCGTGCTATGCAGCCGATCAATTGCTTCCGTAGCAATCCCCAGCGCAGTATCAAAGCCGAACGTGACGTCGGTGCCCGCAACATCGTTGTCAATGGTTTTCGGCAACGTGATGACGCGAAGCCCCTTTTCGGCAAGACGACTGGCGTTTTTTTGGGTGCCTCCTCCTCCAATGCAGACCAGCGCCTCCAAATGATGTCGGTGGTAGTTCTCGAGAATCACATCCGTCATATCGATGACTTTGTTACCGACCGTCATCTTATGAGGTTTGACTCGGCTAGTGCCCAAGATCGTGCCACCAACCGTCAAAATACCGGAAAGTTCGGCAACCGTAAGTTGAACGGTACGATTCTCAATCAAACCGAGAAATCCATCTTGGAAGCCTATGACGAGCGCATGGTTCGTGAGGATCGCCGCTTTTCCAACGCTACGAATCGCAGCGTTCAATCCGGGAGAGTCGCCTCCGGCAGTAAGTATGCCAATAGTCTGAGCCATCCTCGCAACTTCGTTTAATGTCATTTACGAAAAGATCAATCGTATTTTTGCAAATGGCCTTCGATTGTGAAACCCGGCCATCCACATGGGTTCGCTTGGCTCGTTCCCATTTTAAGTTGCCATGTCGCTGGCCGCTCCGGTCAGTTTCGCGCTGAACTCCTGCACTTTGCCGCCGATTTCAATAAAGCTCAGACGACGAAATCTGATCACCCACCGGCGATCCCACAGCATTTGTACGATTAAATCGAAGCTAAGTGATGACGTTCATGCCTTCGTGGCCGCGCAGGTATCGCATCTGTGGTTCTTAGGAAAGCCCGTTCTGTTGTTTTAGTCCCGTGGTGTTCAAGTTTGTTACCTGTCATCATTTATGACAATCATCGAAATCCGGGGGGACATGCCGAAATGAAAAAAAATAGCCCGACCATGCAACGACTTATGATCTTGACTTCATTCATCCTGGTTTTTGCCGCCATGAACTGCCAAGCTCAGGAAAATTGGCCGAGATTTCGTGGAGAAAATGGAATTGGAGTCGTTGCTGCGGACCTTCCCGATAAATGGTCAGAAAACGACTATTTGTGGCAGATTGATTTACCGGGAGTTGGATCCAGTTCGCCCGTGATATGGGATGGCAAGTTGGTCATTACGAGCTGCGATTCGAAAACCGCCGAATTGACCGTCCAATGTCTTGACGCAAAAACGAGCAAACAATTTTGGTCGAAGTCATTCGAATCTTCACCTTACCGAATGCATTCTCGCAATACATTTGCAGCGAGCACACCGGCATTGGATGCAGACCACATCTACTTCGCGATGGCGGATCCGAAGCATACATTTTTGATTGCACTGGATTACAAGGGCAACGAAATTTGGCGTCGCGATTTCGGAACTTGGACTTCCCAGCACGGTTTCAGCATGTCGCCGGTGGTCTACGACGACAAAGTGATCTTTGTCAACTCTCAACAGGCCCAACGGGTGAGGCCCGGGCAAACACCGGGCCAAAGTGAAGTTATCGCGGTTAATCGAAAAACAGGCAAAGACGTCTGGCGCACGCCGCTTACAGCAACTCGCGCTTGCTACGCGTTGCCGTGTTTGATCGAAGGAGAATCGGGGCCGGAGTTAATCGGAACCAACACCGGCAACGGTTTTTACAGCATTAATCCAACCAGCGGCACAATGAATTGGTCGACGTTGCCATTTCGAATGCGAACGGTTGCCTCGACGATTACCGCCGGTGGCTTGGTGTTTGGCAGCAACGGTTCGGGCGGCGGCGGCAACTACTTGGTTGCAATCAAACCGAATGGCGACGGAGCAGAAAAGGCTTATGAGATCAATCAAAACGCAAACTATGTTCCGACACCGATTGCAGTCGGCGATTTGCTGTTTCTTTTTGGCGACAAGGGCATTGCGACTTGCGTCGATTTGAAAACGGGGTCTTTGAACTGGCGAGAACGATTGGCGAGCGGATTTTCCGGTTCGCCGGTTAGCAACGGAAAAAATCTATATGTGATGGGTGAACAAGGGAACGTTTTTGTCGTCCGTGTTGCCAGGGAGTTCGAGAAAGTCAGCCAGATCGACTTGAGACAAAGTACACGCGCAACCCCGGCGATTCATCACAACAAAATCTATTTTCGCACGGACTCGAAGCTCTTTTGTCTGGGCTTGAAGTAGCCACATGGAACGTTAGCGTTACGTCGTTGCGACGGGGTGGCGGAACGATGCCACAAAACATCCGGATGCCCGAGCGAACAGAAATCGTTTGTGGACTCCACCAGGCGCAATTCCATATGACGTTTGTTTTTGAAACCGATTCTGTCCGGACCCGATCGTCTAAAAACCGGCGTTATGCGCAATGGAGACCCCCGTACAACTCGCGGGTCGAGTCATTCAAGACGCGTGATTTGAAATATTCGCTCAGGTTCACCGTGTTTTGGCGGCTCAACCGACTTGGCCACGCTGTGCGCTGCTGTTAAAAGGCCCTACGTTTAGCGGATTGGGCGAGAGTGACCCGATTTGGCTTAACGGCTCTGCTTCGGCGGGGAAAGCTGGGGTCATCGTTGGAAAGACCAGTCGTTTCTTGCGATGGCGGTGTGGGCGTCGTGAAAAAAATCACGAGCACAATTGATTAAAACACCTCAAAACTGTCCCAGAAATTGCGATGCGGTCGCTTTTTTGAACCGAAAATTGCAGACTCAGACATTATATTAAATAGCCGCAATTCAATAAAATGGATGCGATTTAGCGGGCTCAAAGCGACGGCCCGAACGGCGGGCAGAGAGGCAGGTGGGAAACGATTGAGGGGTCCTCTTCAGGATCGCCCGATCATTGGCCATATATCAAAAGGAGAACGCCGTGGCTCAACCAAAACTCGCCCGTGACATCATGGTCACGAAGTTGGTGACGTTACCGCCGGAGACGCATGTGTTCGACGGAATTGCACGTCTGATTAAGCAAAAAATTTCAGGTGCCCCCGTTGTCGATCCGCAACGTAACTTCCTAGGGGTGTTCTCTGAAAAATGCTGTATGAATGTGCTGGGTGTAATGGCTCGCTACGCTCAAGAGAAGAGTAAGGAAGTTCCCGTTCAGGCGAAAGAGTTCATGGTCTCGAAACTGGTGACCTTAACACCCGACATGGACGTTTTCGACGCTATTGGACAGTTGCTTAGCAAACGCATCTCCGGTGCGCCGGTTCTTGATTCCAGTGGTAAGTTTCTGGGCGTCTTTTCCGAAAAAAACAGTATGGAAGTGCTGATCTCCGCAGCCTACGATCAGTTGCCAACGACGCGCGTCGAAGCATTTATGAACAAGGACATGAATCGGGTCATTGATGACGACGCAGAACTTGTCAATGTTGCAAAAGTATTTGTTGACACGCCGTATCGTCGCC
>JAHEJI010000163.1 GCA_024638965.1 Planctomycetaceae bacterium | reverse complement strand
GATGCGGGTCGGCGCAATCAGTCCGACCACGCCGGAAGACGTACCTTGTCCCAAGCCCTGACCGGCGTACCCGTAGGGGCTGGCGGGCAGCAACAGGCCGTATTGATAAAACAGGCGCCGGTTCATGGCGTTTCCGGCATAAACGTTTTCCGAAATCGTGTGTTCCATGAAGTCGCGGGACGCGATGATGGGGACCTTGCCAGACCTCACGTCAGCTTCATCGACGATACCGCGAACGCCACCCCAGTGGTCTGTGTGCGAATGCGAGTAAATGACCGCCGAGACGGGAAGCCCTTCGCCCTTGTGCTCCTGGAAAAGTTTCCACGCGGCACGCACCACTTCGGCACTGATCAGCGGGTCGATGACGATCCAACCCGACTTGCCACGAACAAATGAAATATCGGACAGGTCGAAACCGCGAACCTGGTAAATGCCGGGCATCACCTCATACAACCCGTAGTTCATATTCAGTTTCGATTGCCGGGTAAGTGACGGATGGATACTGTCAAATTCATCCTGCTGGTTGAAGAAGTCGAACCGCTCCATATCCCAGGCAACGTGACCGGCGTCGGCCATGATCTTGAGATCCTTCATTGGCGCGATAAAGCCTTTGTCTTTTTCCTCAAAATCCCGTTTGTCAGAAAACGGCAACGTCTGCTTGGCATTCTTAAGCACTTCGATCGTATAATCCGACGGCGGTTTGCCTTTAGGATGAAAATGATCAGACAATGGGCCGATTTCCCTGGCGAGCGACGGGCTTTCGCCCAATGCTAAATGACCAGCGACGGCAAAAGCGGCTCCAGCGGCTGGTAGTGTTTGGATGAATTCTCTTCTCGATTTCATTGTGTCCTCACTCTGTTGGGAAAAGGGTGATTTGCGATTGTTGCCCATCTTTCAACGACGGCCATGGCACGGCGATTTCAAGATGTCGATAAAAAAGGCCGATAACTCCCGGGTCGCGCGATTCGATCATTAAATCGCAAACGAAACATAATTTGTCATACCTAACGTCTTTAGCAATTAGACCAAGGTCTAATCCAAAGTTCGAATGGAAGAAAGCCAAGTCAGCGCGGTTGCGATTCAACAACCGGTAACTTACGCATTCTTTCTAGCCAATTAGAAATCGATACCGTATTTCACCGACATCTGCTGCCGTACTTCGGCAGTCTTTTGGTCAATCTCTCGCATGATCTCTCGAGCCTGATTTGCTCCGCTCAAACGCGCTTGGCCGCCGGCACGTTGTCTCGCCCGAATGCCACCCCGACGACTGGTGTTTCTGTTTAACTTAGTGTCGAGGAGTCCGCTCGCGATATCTCGGAAACGATCCGCGACAAATCGCCCATAATCCAAAACGACCGGATCAACATTTCGCACCGACATACGGCCGATCTCTCGAGCGTAGCTATCGAACCATCGCGCGTGTGTATCCAAACCGCGGGCATTACGACCGCGGAGTTCGTCAACCAGTTGAGCGACGGAGCGAAAGTGATGGAGCGATCGCGTCTTCATATCTAATTCAACTTCACCAGAATCGCCGATGATATCTTCTAGCAGCGGTTGCTCGATTAAGCTGGAAACTTGCCTTAAACCGGCTGCCGAAAGCGGACCCCGCAAACTAATTTGATTCTCATTCAATTCGACGGGCCATTGTTCGATGTCGTCAATCATCATTCCGTATTTTTCCAAGGCGAGAATTAGGACCGGTTTGGCCAACCCAGCTAACTGCGAAACATTCTTTTCAAAGTCGACTTTGATCGCTCCCGTAACTGTGTCTTTGATGGTGACGCCAAACTTGACGCCACGGATACTGGCCAATGAGTCCGATACCAAATCCAGATCGTTATCACCAAATAACTTTGCTGTTTTCAAACTGTTTTTGATTCCCGGTAAGTTTGCGGCCCCGTCAAAATCCATGGCGATCAAAATGTGGGAATCCTGGTCCGCCATGTTAACCGCTTCCATGAGGTAGGGCGACAAATTGGCCGTCGTTCTCCGGCTGCGAATCCTGCGATATGTCATTTGCCTGTTGGCAGGAACCACTGTAAACATCGTTCTGTCATCGACCAAAACCAAGAAGGCATCATTGGGCAGTCGAACAGCTTGTTGGCCCGCAATCATTTCGATGTTGGCACCAATCGTTTTGGAAACTTTGACGATATCGAGGTTCGGTCGAGAATATTCGAAAACGGCTGTTTGCCAAATGGGTTCCATGAATTCAAAGTCGATCTGAGATCCCAATATCAAATGCGATGTACCGGGAGGAAAATACGTCATCCCCGATTCAAAGGCTCGCCTGCGATCGATTCTCCAGCGCTCCTGCCTACCGATTTCACTGCTCAAGATATCGCCGACCCGTACCAACACCACTGAGTTCGTTGTTTCCGGCAGCCATCGACCAAGTTCCTGGAATTGGGCCTCTGCTCGAGATCCAAAAGGCGTTAAGAACAGCAGTATGATTAGCGGTTGAAAAAAGTCCTTGAATCTCATTGGTTAATCTCCAGGTCTCACCAGCTGTACGTCCACATCGTCCAAAGTGCCGATCCCGACGCACCCGAACGAAAATCTTTAACAAAAAGTTTCGCGAACAAAGTGCTCGGCAAAATCAAGGGAATGACTCGCATCACTTTTCAAAGAAACGAACTACTCCGGTGTCCATATCGTAAATTCCGCCGACAATCGCGATTTCGCCGTCAGCTTCCATTTTTTTCAATATCGGGCTTTGTTTTCGAATGTCGTTGATCGATGCTCGGACGTTTTGCTCCGCGACCATCTGTACGAACTCTTCATTGCTGCTTTTTTTCTCACCCTCATATTCCGTGAAATGGTCGACCGCCGGGCGGATGTTGGCGAGCATCGGCGTGATGTTGCCAAGTTCGACACCGTCGATCGCACCTTGTATTGCACCGCAGTGTTCGTGGCCCAGTACGAATACGAGCTTTGATCCTGAGACCTTGCAGGCAAATTCCATGCTGCCAAGAATGTCGGTGTTCTCAAAATTGCCGGCCACACGAGCTACAAAAATGTCCCCAATTCCCCGATCGAACACGTCTTCGACAGGAATGCGCGAATCAAGGCAAGACAAAATTACCGCTTTGGGAAACTGGCCAAGTGCCGCATCGCGGACTTGTTTGGAATGATCTCGACTTGTTAGCGTTCCGTTGACGAATCGTCGGTTGCCTTCTTTCAGCATCATGAGCACCTGAGCTGGTTTCAAGTTATTTTGTTCCTCCTGGGTCAACACTGTTTCCACCAGCGGCTTGGAACGGTCCTGTTTTTGAACGGCTGTGTTGGCAGAATCTTGAGCTTCCGCGCATCCGGACAATACTGCCGATATCGAACAGCCAAAAATAATTGCGATCAGTTTCAGATTGGCGGGCATAAGGATTACTCCAAGATATTGATATCGAATGTTGCCGATTAAAAGTTGGTCTAACGTTTTATTCTGGTTCTGGGCAAGTTCTAACGAGATTCATTTTTCACCTTCTGGATCTTCCAGCCGAATCATCAACCACTGTTGAGCTTTGGCCGTCATCAAAATGCAAAACCGCCGGTGTGTCGTCTTCCGTCACATAATTTGTCATACCAAACGTCTTTGACAATTAGACCAAGGTCTAATCGAGTTCAGCGAAATAATGCCAATGCGCGTGCTTGCATTTCAAACCCCAGGAACCTCAACGAAAAGAGCAATCTGAGTCCCAACATCAGCCTGCCGTGTCAACAATCCAAGCGCTGGTTAAGCAACAAGTCGTTCGAGTGCTAGAAAAATTCGTGTTTATTAAATCGAGATGATACACGGACTCGTTTAACACATTACGATCCCCGCAACACACTTTCGCTTAGAACGGAAAGACAAGTGGCGCAACCACAAGCGTTACCAAATAGGTCAGCAGGAGTAGCGGGACACCGACTTTGACAAAATCCATGAAACCATACCGACCGGGTTCGACAACAAGCGTCACGACCGGAGTCGACACGGGAGTTACAAACGCGGCCGACGCGGCAATCAGTACTGCCACGGCGAATGGATAGGGAGAGACACCGAATGCCTCTGCGGCGTAGATTTCAATCGGCGCAACGAGAACGGCGGATGCCGTGTTCGACAGAAACAGACCCAAACCGGCTGTGAGAAAGAAAATCACGGTTAACATCAGCAATGGACCGGCATCACCCACGCCATACATCAGGCCATCCACAATAATTTTTGTCCCACCGGTTATCTCCAGTGCATCAGCTAATGGCAGCATCCCGGCGATTAGGACCAGGCTGCTCCAATGGATTGCTCGGTAGGAATCTTCCATGGTTAGGCAGCGCGTGAATACTGCTGCCATTGCCGCCATGATCACTGCGGCCACCAAGGGAACCACATCGAAGATCGTGAGAAGCACCATTGCGGCGACAATGATTAGCGATAACGGCATGCGCCGATAGGCCGGGACTACCTCCGCCTGCTCCGTCGGCATCTCCAGCACTACAAACTGATGATGTTGGGAACGCAACTGCCCAATGCGCGACCAAGGCCCGGCCACCAGTAGACTGTCTCCGGCGGCCAGCTTTACGTTTTCGTAATCGGTGATTGGCTTGCATTCGCGTCGTAGGCCAAGTACATGGAGGTTGTAACGGGTTTGAAATTCGACCTTACGCAGGGACTGTCCGATCAGTGGCGATTTGGGATGAATCAAGACGGCCGCGCCTCCGAGTTCCCAAAACCATCGATGCTGTGGAGACGTTTAGTTTTCGCTCTCCCTCTTCGCGGAAAAGCTCGCCAAGTGCGGCGGCGATTGCCTGACGACCTTCCACACGCTCACCGCTGAGTTTGCTGATGTAAACGCCTTCGGGAGACCAATGCTGCGCCATAGCATTTGCGTCTTTGGCATTAAACGCATCAACGTACGACTGGATCGCGCTCTCGATTGCCGATCGGTCAGTGTCCATCGTCGAGGCTGACTTTTCCGCTACCGCATCTTGGGCTGCGAGTAGACTGGAACACAGGACAATCAATACGAAACTTGCAATTTTTTGCATCTCGTCACCTTGCGGATTGACTTTTTGAATTCTGCTCAGCGGCTAAATATCGCTGTCGCGCTGAGTAGTTGAACTTATTGTCTCCGCTTGTTCCTTAACAATTAGACCTTGGTCTAACCTGAAGTTGGACGCTGTAAGAGCGGATCAAAACCGGACAATTCCCTTACGATCCGACCTGTGCAACAGAATCTTCCTCTCTGGCGCTATTAGTCCTTGGTCTAATAGCGATGGTTTGAGATAACCCTAGACTGGAACCAGCTTCCAAGACCATCGAACATTTGCGGTGAGTCCATGTGCTGAAAACTACGTCGTTTTCAGGCTGAATGCGCCAGCGCATCGAACGAAACCAATGGAAAAAGTCCCAACTGTCTCGGTCGTCGACGATGATCCGTCGGCACGCAACGTCCTCAACAGGCTGTTCAGATCCGTTGGGTATGTGGTTCATGTGTTTCCCGACAGCGAATCATTCCGGGAAGCCGACATCGTGGGCGAAACGGACTGTTTGATACTCGATGTACATTTGCCGGGAATGAGCGGACTGCAGCTCCAACAAGAATTAATATCATCGAACAAGTGCTGCCCGATCGTATTTATCTCGGCGTATTCGGATGAGCGAGCGCGAACCCAGGCATTGGAACATGGCGCGATCGAATTCCTTGGCAAACCACTCGACTTTGAGTATTTGTTGACCACGATCAACAAGATTCTGGCCAAGAAAAGTCTTGAAGATTGAAAGGTCAACGCGGGTCTGGGGCGCGTTTATTTAATCTGAGCCGACGCCTGCTCCGGCTCTACAAAAGGTGACCGCCCCCTTCCGCCTTCACTATCGCATCAACCTCGGCGCAATTGTGCAGGTCAATGCGATGGCGAAGACGAAAGAGGGCTCGCGGAAACTATTGAAAAAAAATGAAAAAACAAATACATACCCCCCTTGCCAAACCGGAACCCATAGAAGGGGGAGCCAATAGATTGAGAACATTTCCCAGAGCGATGCCCTGGCTGGCATGGGCCCTAACCCTTTGGGCCTACAATTATTACGCGTCTAATCATTTCAAAGTAAGTGCCAATGATTTGGCTAGCGTCTTCGGCTCAGTACGGATCAGAATTCTGATTAAATAAGAGCGCTGCCTACGACAGCTTTGCTCTCTCGCAGAGTCGTACAAGGTCGGCAACCGATGTAAGCCCCAGTTTGTTCATGACTTTGCCGCG
Source organism: Planctomycetaceae bacterium (assembly GCA_024638965.1). Taxonomy (GTDB): domain Bacteria; phylum Planctomycetota; class Planctomycetia; order Pirellulales; family Pirellulaceae; genus Mariniblastus. The sequence goes on along the minus strand of JAHEJI010000163.1, from coordinate 6,811 downwards.
ATGTGCCTTGACGGTGGCTTGGGTGATACCCAGTCGGCTGGCGATTTGCTTGTTGAGCATTCCCGTAATTACCAAACTCATAACTTCGCGTTCACGATTTGAAAGCAAGTCACATCGCTCATGAAACAACTTCATTTCGTGGCTTTCCTTTTCCTGGTTCGCATGTGACTGGATTGCTAGTTGGACCTTTTCCAGCAGTTCTTTGTCGTTGACCGGTTTGGGAAGAAAATCTACCGCACCAGCTTTCATCGCTTTGACCGACATCGGAATGTCACCTTGGCCCGTCATGAAAATAATTGGTAAGTCAGCGTGTTTTTGGGACAGGCGCTGCTGCAACTGCATCCCATCCAGCCCAGGCATTTTGACGTCCAGCACCAGGCAGCCGGGTGCGTCGGGACGATCATAATCAAGAAACTCGATCGCGCTTGCAAACGATTCCACCTTCCATCCCGATGTTCGAAACAGACGCGTCACCATGCTGCGAACCGAAGCATCGTCATCGACGATAAACACGATGCCATTGCTGGATGTCATAATTTGATTTCTCCGACCGTTGGCAATTGAAAACGGAACGTCGCGCCGCTGGAGCTGTTTGGCGTCGCCCAGATGCGTCCGTGATGGGCTTCGATGATGGAACGGTTAATTGCCAAACCCATGCCCGTCCCTTGGGTCTTGGTCGTATAAAAGGGCTCGAACATGCGATCTACCTGATCGGGCTCAATGCCGACTCCGTGATCTTTGACTGCCAACTCGACAAATCCGTCTTGCGCGGTGGTCTGCAACACCAGTTCGTTGGAGCCATTGTTAGCATTACCCATCGCTTGGGCGCCGTTGATAACCAAGTTCAGTATTGCCTGTTGCAATTCAATGTAGTTGCCATTGATGGCGGGCAACGAATCCGCCAATTCGGTTTTCAGAACGAGACCTCGCTTGCGTACTTCCGGCGTGATGAATTCGATCGCATCCAGGGCAACCTGGTTCAAGTCGAGCGGTTCTGTCGTGTGTCGTTCCTTACGGACCAGCGAACGAATATTGTCGATGATGCTAGCCGCACGATTACCGTCGCCCACAATTTCGCCCAGCGCTGCACACACTTCTTCCATATCCGGTTCATCTTGCTTAAGCAATCGTTGTGCAATCTGGGCATTTCCTACAATCGCGAACAGAGGTTGATTGACCTCATGGGCAATGGACGTCGCCATTTCGCCAAGGCTGGCAGCGCGATTCAGCCGAGAAAGCTGTTGCCAGTAATCATTTGCTTTTTCTTCGGCACTGCGACGATCGGTCACGTCGACCAGGAAGCCACGCAGTTTATCGGCTACGCCATCTTTTATCACCACATGGACGATATCGTGCAGCCACACGACCGAACCGTCCCCGGCAATCATTCGGTATTCAAACTGGTGGCTTTGGCGGCGCTCGATCGCTCGCTGGCGATATTCGACGGCTTCCAACCGGTCTTCCGGATGCAAATGTTCAATCCAGAAATCTTCAATCAACCACGCTTCAATCGGGTAACCGATCATTTCCACAGCCTGGTTTCCAACAAAAGTAAACTGTTGGGTCTGCGCGTCAGCTTCCCACGGAATGGCCTGAGTCGATTCGGCCAAGTCACGAAATCGTTCTTCGCTACGACGAAGCTTTATTTCCGCGAGTTCCCGTTCATTAATCTTATGTTGCAATTCTTGGTTTCTGCGACGAACCGACCGGGTGTAAATCAGACTTGTGAATATCGAAAGTCCGATTAGCGAAAGTACCGCGATCGTGCGAAACCATCCGGTTTCAAACCAACGAGGATGAACGGTGAAGTGAACGACGCTATCCGTAACCGCGTTTACGCCATCTTCATTGGTGGCCGTTACCTGAAATTGATATTCACCAGGACCCAAGTCCGTGTAGTGGGCGGTTCGCTCTTTGCCGGCAATAATCCAATCCGAGTCGTACCCATTAAGGCGATACTTGAGCTGTACATGACCCGGATCCAGAAAGGATGCCGCGCCGAAACGAAAAGCCAGACGATGCCGACCAGAGAGAAAACTAACTGCATGATTTATGCTGACCGGCTCGCCATCCAGCTCAATCAACTCGATTTTAGGTTTGGGGGGAACGACGTTCACAGGAAATTCACTCTTCGAAACCTTGATGACGCCACGCCGGACGCTCATCCACAAGTCGCCCGTGGACGTAAAACAAACTTTCGGCCCTCGCCCCGAAGATGAGGTGAATGGAAGCATCGTGATCCGTCGGCTGGTAAAGTGTTCTCTTTTCCCGGCCGAAAACTCGTCGAGCTGTTGTAATGGAACGATGAAACAACCGTCCCGGCTACCACACCACAGGTTCCCATGATCATCGGTCGCCAATCGGTCAATGTAGTCCGCCGCCAAGCCATCAGCGGAGGTGAAAGTCTCAAAACGACCATTCTTGAATCTTCCGATACCGGTCATTGTACCGAACCAGAGGGTGCCGTCGGGATCCACGAAATGAGACATGAAATGCCGCTTTGTGAATTCAGCAAACGCAGGATCAGTAATCTCTTCTACATTGTTGTCGCATATTCGATAAAGCCCGCATGATTGTCCGACCCAAATTTCGCCCGGATGAACTTCGCAGAACCATCGCACCGCACCCTGGGACAAGCTAACTAATTGCTTGAGCTGATCTGGACCCAGGCGATAAGCCTTCCCATTCAACAGGGCAAACCATAGACGGCCATTGGAGTCGACCATCGAGTTTTCCACAAACATCTCCGACATTTCAGGAAATACGTTGGCATTCTCCAAATTCGTGCCGTTCCATTTTGCGAATCCCTTGCCTGTCCCAATCCAAAGCGTCTTGCCGTCTTTTGACGCAATGGTGCGCACGTTCTTGTCCGGCAATCCATCCTGCTTGCCATATCGTTCAAATTGACCTGTATCGATATCCTTTCGGTACAAGCCATCGCGTGTGCCAAACCACATGTTCTGCCAGGCATCTTCAAAGACACAATTGACAAATTGGTCCGACAAGAACGTGCGAAAAAGGTTGTTGGCAAAATATTCAACGCCAAGATTTCCGGCGTTGCCAATCCACAAACTTCCTTCCAAATCCTCCAACAGGCAGGATGGGTTGCCGTCGATCGGCAATTGTTCCAGCGGTGATAACTCATTGACCGCCCGATGGATGCCATAGGCGGCGGCGACATAAAGATCACCGCTCCTGGTGACCAAGGCATCAGCAACTCGTCGTTGTCCAATTTTACCGGACAACCTTACCGTCAGCCCGCCATTCTCAAACGACAACAATCCCCGATTTGTACAGACCCAGATCCCGTGTTTTCCTGATACCAACTGGTTGATCCCGGTTGGCGATCTGCCATAGTCGCTGTCGTTTTCAGCAGTTAGTCGTTCATGTTCAATTCGACGAAACGTATTTGACTCGCCGAGGAACAAACCGGTCTGCGTTCCGTACAACATTTGCCCCGAGTCGGTTTCGCAAAAAGCACGGACATTGGAGGGCGAATTATCAGCCACCACAAAATCGTTACTGCCAGGTGATTTAATCCAGGTCTTTTCGGGAGTGCCGATCCAGATCGTGCCGCCCCGGTCTTCGTAAATTGCGTGGGCACTAAGGGCGGTACATGTTTCAATTGCCTCGATCGTCTCCGGTTCTCCTGCTACCTGCCTGGCCAACCCGCCCGTTGTCGCGATCCACAATGTTCCACCACTGTCTTCGAACAGCACACGCGTATCGTTAGACGGTAGCGTCGAATTCGCGCGAGTAAAATTCTTGAATTTGAACCCGTCAAATCGTGAGATTCCGTTGTGAGTGGCGAACCAGATATATCCGTCGGAAGTTTGAGTTGCGTCATATATAAACCCCGATGGCAATCCTTCGCGAACACGGAAACCGCGCTGCAGATGATCGGCAAACGAAACATCGGATCGCAGACTCTGACCCATCGATTGTTGCCTAGCCTGAACAGCAACTGTGTCGGCCAGGATAAAGGCATGAATTATCAGAAAGCAACCGACCACAGCGCGCCGCGTAGAATTCAGGCTTCTCTCGGGCGACGATTTGAACACATGGCGCTTAGTGCCGCACGTGCCGACTTCACACGACCGCTTGCTAATCGTCATAGATTTTGCCACTTCTCCAGTCTTTTCATTTCCTGTTTTTCGATCAACTCAATTGTTGCCCACGAAAGTCACTTGCATCATTCAAATCGACTCTCTGGAAAGCTGCAGCGATCTGGAAACCAAACTGTTTTCTCTGTTCAACAAAAAACAAATTTGTTTTCTTGTGCGGCTAATGCCAACTCCGAAAAACACAAGTTCGCATTCTATTTCTATGTCAGGCGAATGTAAATCTCGGTACGAGCGAATTTGGCGGTGGGATCTGGGATGGAACGTGAAACTTGAACGATTGGGCGTTTTTGTAATTCCAATGATCATCGATGACCGCTTGAAAACGGCACCCCAACATTAACGACCTGAACCTGCTACACCAATCCATTTGTATTTCGAGATAGAATCAAACATCAAATGAGACAACCTGTTGAAGGACCCCGACAGCAAATCGGAAGGGACGTCTCATTTTTGTGAGACCCGGGCATCGAATTGTTCGCTTCCAAGCGCTTCGATGTCTTTCATGATCGCGCGGGCCGTCGCTGCTCGTTGGTCTAATTCTGGAAATCGCTGGGCTGCCTGGCTGCGCCAACTGTCAATAGAAACGACCTCCCCGAAGGTATAGGTCATCCGATCCTGTTGTGGAGTTTCGCGAGTGAGATCTTCATCTCGCGTTACCGGAAGTGTGCAACCTTCGATGTCTCCCAACATCATGAACTCAAAACATTTCAGATAGCCGTCGGTTTCCGGGATCGCACAGGTCGTTGAGATGATACCCGGGCGGATCCGCGTCCCAGTCGGAAACAATGCAAACACCCAACCTTCGTGGCGAAGATCGTGAATTACACGGTGGGCGGCGATATTGATAAGCTGTGCTTGATGGATCTCGTCTGGCAAGCGCACCGTTTCGAACCACGACCTGGGCGTTACCATTACGCGGTTAAAAGCCTGAACCAACATCCCGGTTATGCCTTGGTCTTCTTGCAGTTTGCGCCCAGCAATCCAGATAATTTTCTCGAACAGTTGCGAATTGGAATAATCTTGCAGCATCGCATGCAACGTCGGCACGTCAAGATTGCAACGATGATTAAGGCACATGATACACGACGCGCCTCCAGCTGCCAGTTCGACCAGATGTTCCAGGTTGTCGATGCCAGTAATGCCACTCCCCGGAAGCAATAAACGACGACTAACCTGGGCAAGGTAGTCTTGGAGATCAGTCTTTGCCCAAAACAAAACTTCCTCATGAGAGGTCGGTTGGGGAGCCGTCAGATGACACTTCCGCTGGATTTCCGAAAACACGGGCGCGAATGCTTGCAAAACGTCGCCAGGCGGTAGTGGTTCGATATTATCTTCGTACATCGTCCAGTAAGTCCCGAAATCAAAAACAAATTACTATCTCAACAAGGAAAGGGACTCGGAGTTTGCAATAACCGGTCGTTTGGGCACTCCATGGCGCGCCTGATCGCTCGTTTCGTTATCCAGTTACCGGTTTGCAATGCCGTTTTAAGCGAGCGCGATCCAAAAATAAGGAACTGCAACATCCGTTCCATGGATGTCGATTTACGCTTATTTGATGCAAGGAATTCGATGACCAACAATCGGCCGGGATTCGACCTGAGCAGAAAAAGGACATGTTTGTAGTCTCGCCTCAGGCGGAACTTTCCGGCTAAAGCCGGTAACACGAACTACTCGATTCTGGTTTAACGCGACGCACTTCGCTTTCTTCGACGATTCAAGGCCAAACAAAAACGGTTTTGTTTTCACGATCGTATCAAATCAAATCAATTTCGCCCCGAACCCCAAACTGCCGAACGGCCTCGTAACTGACGATGCCGACGCTGCAGGAGAGATTCAGACTGCGGACCTTGCCGGTCGTGCGTATTCGTAAGGTCTGGTCGGGTGCGGAGGATGTCAACTGGGAAGGCAAACCGATTGTCTCACTCCCAAACACCAAGGTGTCGCCCAGCTGATACTCGATCGAATCGTAAGACCGCTCCGCAAATCGGGTCAGGTACCAAATTCGTTGTGGCTGATGTCGCTCCAGCAAGTCTTCCCAATGGTCGGCGACTTGCCAGTCAAGATGCTGCCAATAATCCAAACCGGCTCGGCGAAGCGTTTTTTCGTCGATGCGAAAACCCAACGGACGAACCAGCCATAACTTGGCCCCAATCGCCACACACGTCCGACCGATCGCACCTGTGTTACCCGGAATCTCAGGCTGATACAACACTATGTTCAAGATCGGTTTTGTTGGTGGCATTTTGGTACTGGCGTATTGATAATGGCGTTTTCGGTCGGACCCAAACTGACACGAGTCTGGGACAGCCTGGCCCAGCCTGGCCCAGCCTGGCCCAGGCTGACACGGCAAACTGACGCGAGTCTGGGACAGACTCGGCTACTGTACGCCAGCCTGGCCCAGGCTGACACGGCAAACTGACACGAGTCTGGGACAGACTCGGCTACTGTACGTCAGCCTGTCCCAGCCTGACACGGCGAACTGACGCGAGTCTGGGACAGACTCGGCTACTGTACGTCAGCCTGTCCCAGGCTGACACGGCAAACTGACACGAGTCTGGGACAGACTCGGCTACTGTACGTCAGCCTGTCCCAGGCTGACACGGCGAACTGACGCGAGTCTGGGACAGACTCGGCTACTGTACGTCAGCCTGTCCCAGGCTGACACGGCAAACTGACACGAGTCTGGG
>JAHEJI010000162.1 GCA_024638965.1 Planctomycetaceae bacterium | reverse complement strand
GATTGGCAAACGACACGCATTTTCGATCTGCTGTTTCGAATATTCGTCAAATTCCGCACCCCAGCTGTGGTATTCGATCGGCTCTCGTTCAAAATTCGAGTTGCGAAATTCGATGATGGCAAGCGCGAGCGAACCATATTCTTCGTTGGAAAGATAGACTTCGGGCGCAGCAACGATTTTGGGGATGATCGTTTTGGGCTTGTTTTCGCCGCGTTGTCGGCTGGCGTTTTGCACGCAGGTTATCGCTTCGGCAACACAATCTGCCGGAACACCCAGCGCGATGAGTTGTTTCTTGTTCATGTCTTTGCTCCGGCGACCGTTTGGCGATGTCCGAATCGCCGATTGATCCATCATACAAAAAAGACCATTGGCATGGACCAACCGTCAACGTGTCTGACAATCGCATGAATCAAGTGTTCGCGCTAAATTGCTGCCACACGGCCGATAATGAAGACAGCACGCTGAGAATCAGACGGGGGCAACTCGCTTATTTCTTTAGAATTGGCGAGAATCCCCCTCGTTCACACGGGGGCGTCTCCCGAGGTAGGCGAGTTACCTCCATTCGAATAACCAACTTGGCTGTCGCCAAAAACGCGTGCAGATCCTTCAGTCGCTCCGTTTCCTCAGGATGACTCAACTGGGTGAGCCTGTATCTTCAACTCTCATTTGCCATTAGCTTAGCCCGAGATTCTTTTTTTCCTGAGCAAACATTTGTTTGGCTTCTTCGATCCCGCTTGTTTCGGGAACGTCGTCGGTTTCGAAATCGAACCAGCCGTTCTCGAATTGGATGAAACCGTGACCACCTTGTTGACCAGAATTCTGGATGGCTTGTTTGGCCGTCAAGGCAATGACTGCGTCCGCCAAAGCGACTGGTCCGTTGCAGCGTGGTTGGTTGCCATAATCACCTGAGCTAATACACCAGGCCCAGTGTTCGATCTCTTCACGATAGCCTCGACTGACGGGTCCACCGCCTTCAGCCGCCTTGGCAGGGGCCGCATCTCCACTGGCGGACGTGTCCAGTACGGCTCCGCCGCCCTTCTTTTTAACTCCCGCTTTGTAACTAGTTCCGGCCAGCGGATACAGCATCGCCTCTTTTTCGCGATCCAGAACCAAAGTCGCCTTGGTCCCTAATACGACTTCCCCGTAGCCGCCGAATCCGTTGCCGTTGATTGAGCTGTAGGTCACCACGACTTTCTTATTCGAATTCTCTTCAAACGAAGGCACACCGGTTTGCGGATCGGGATACTGGTTCACGTTATCTTTATAACCCACGTCGAAGTCGTAATCGTATCCCTGTCCGGGGAATTCAAACGCGCAATAGACGTGATCATCGGCGTCTCGATCTTTCGGGAACAGATGTCTGCCACCGATCGCGTGAACGGTCAACGGGTGCACGTGCTTGCCCTTTTCTTGAGACAACGCCGATATGAAAATGCTGGCGGCGTCGAGTTGATGGCTGCCTAGTTCCGCCATCAGGCCACCGCCAGTGCGATCCCACAAACGCCAACGAACCAATTCCTCGAGTGCGGTGCGGGTGCGATCACCACGATAGATGGTGCGATCTTCGATGTAGCCGTGATTTTCGGCGCGAACGGTCTTGTCAGCGTCCCATTGAGTCCACTGGGCGACCTGTTTTTGAAGACGAAGGCGATCATTCGAAGAACTTGATGGATCATTCAGCGCCTTCATTAATGCGTTAAGCTGTTTCTTAATCTGATCGATTCGTTTGCCGCCAGCGGCGTCAACCTCACCCCCCGGAATCGGCAGCGCCCAAGTGTCTTTACCGGGAAGATTATTGCGGTGCCACTGAGCCCGGATATGATGGATCTCTCCGAGCAGGCCCCAGCGAATCAAGTTCACGGCGTTGTCGTAAAGAATGCTGTAGTGACGCTGGTGACCGACGGAGAGGAATGAGTTTGTTTCATTCGCAGCGCGGCACATCAGCTTACACTGGGCCACATTGTGTGCCATCAGCTTTTCGCAGAGTACATGTTTGCCTTTTTCCATGGCGGCAATCGAAATCGCTGCGTGTAAGAACAACGGTGTGGCAATAATGACGCCTTCAATGTCCGGGTCTGAAACCGCGTCTTTCCAGTCGTTGTAAATCTTGACATTCTGACGGGCTTCGTCTTCCGATTCCCATCCATAAACGCTCATCAAGCCGGGACGGACTTTGATCGAATTGGGTGTGGCCCAATCACCATGAAACGCCCGGTGAATGCTCGATGGACGGATATCGCAAATGGATTTGACTTCGACATAGTTTGGGTTGAGGGCACCGATCAGGACGCCGCCTTCATCGCCGGTGCCGATGATTGTGACACGAACGGGTCGATTCGGTCGCTGATATCCGAAGTACATCGCACCGACACCAGCGGCCGCGACGCCACCGGCCGCAATTGATTTCACCAGAAAATCGCGACGATTAATTTCTTCGTACGAGGTTACGGCACCATAGTAATTGTCGCGTCCAATTTCGCGTTCTTCAGGTGTCAGGTTGATCATCTCATTCGCCTTCTATACGTTTTGATTTTCCGGAAGGGAAGATGGGTTACGTTTTCTGCTGCTCAAGAAATAGTCAAGTCCGCCCATGCGTCCAGCGAACGTGGCAAAAATCACAAGTAATGCAATCAGCTCGATCGCTTGATAATACGTCGGCGAGGTTCCGGGAATCCAGGGTGGTTGAGTCGCAATCACGGACGCCAGAAATCCTGCACCGGCGAACGAAGCTAACCGAGTGAAGAGTCCCAGAATTAACAGCACACCAACGACCGTATCAAACCAGGGAATTATTTTGTCGATCCATTTCAGATTACTGTTAAGTTGATTATACGGCCGATGTAGTCGCACGGGCTCCAATTCCGCTTGTTTATCCGTCGCCAAACCGTTGATCTGGGCTTCCAGAGAATCCCAAATCCCTTCGATTTGACTGGTCCAACCGGCGAGCTGTTTTTCGCGGTCGCTGCGAATCGTATTAACTTGCGAACGAAGCGAATCGACATAAATTGCGACTTCCTGACGGTTTTCGCCGTCGCGTTCAAAACCGCCCAAGCGATTTTCGGTCCCATAATGAGCAATGACCTCCGCTTGGTTGCCGTCTAACCAAGTCAAGAGTTGTTCCTTGTGAATGGCAAATATCCGGTCGGCCTCTTCTAACTGATTACGAATCTTCAAAATGCTTTCTTCACCCATTCGGCGTTGTTCTTCCAGTCGCCGTGTATCAACTGAAGTGTCCCGCTCTTCTCGTGCGGCTTGAATTTGTTTTGCAAGTCGTTCCCGGCGATTCCGGATTTCGGTTTGCAGTTCTTCTGATCCGAATCCGTAATGCAGAGCGGCTCTGTCGATAAAATCGTCCCACAACGCCAATGCCAGATCCGTGTTGAATCCAATCCTTTTCTCGCCACCCGCCGTCTCCGTTTCTTCAATACAAAGCCGTTCGCGACCATCATCATCTCGAATCAGCTTGCGAAAATAAGGCGCTGCCGGCCCTTTGGCATCCTTCAGGAAGTATTTGGCCGTGAACGTACCCGATTGGAGTTTTCCAGTTCCTTCCTTGAAAAAATGGAAACCGATTACAACGCGCAACAGCATTAGTGCGACGAAAATCAGCAGTAATTGAAATCGTGACAGTTTAGAAAACAGAATTTGATTCCCACTAAGAAACAGCCTTGCATACCGGCTCTATTATGCCTCAACTCCAAATCACCGCCAAGGTTTGGCAACCATGACTCCAGCGATTCGGTCAGAAACGCGGACATTGCGGCATTCGCTCAAGCTTTTTTTCGGGAGAATTTAGAGGAAAAACGGCTCCCGGCAGCAAATCGTTATATGTCACACTATGTGAGAGAAACGAACCGTTTAAAAATGCTGCCCCGAATCAGTTTCTGAACCAGTTTCTGAATCTGTGCCTGAACCTGTTTCCGAATTTTGCTCCGATTCTAGCTCGGGATTCTGTTCCGCATTCGACTCCGAATCTGTTTTCGATTTTTGCTGCGATTTTTTGATCGCATTTTGTCTCAAGAATTGTTGGACGATGAGTTGTTGATTTTGATCAAGTTCGCTAACGAACTGATCGATATCTTGCTGTACCCGGTCTGCATTCTCCTGGTCGTCGATCGCCTGGTAACATTCGAGAAGCAATTGGCGAGCCGAAAACATGCTTGGCATTTTTTCGATGACATAGTCAAGATCTTTGATGGCTTCCGGATATTGATTTTTCGTTTCGTAATACATCGCCCGCGTTTGATATAAGCCCGCCTGGTCAGGGAACAACTCCATGGCGACAGTAATCATGTCGAGCATATCTCCGAATTCATCTGGTTTTTCATGAACGGCCCGCTCGAGCATGTTGTTTACAATCAACTGTGCTTGTGACATTCCATATTGTGAATCGGCAATTCGCCAGTGTTTTTGCCCTTGTACAAAATTACCTGCCTTTATTTGCTGCATTCCCAGGATGACATGAATCACGGCAGGGTTGGGGCAGCCCAATATCGCGTCACGTAACCAAAACGCTTTTTCCTCTTGCAGCGTATCGGGAGCTGCATATTCAAGTAAGCGCGAATAGGCTGCTTGGCTCCGTTTATTGGCTTTAATTGCTTCGCAGAGAGCATACAGCCGCCCGGTATAGTTCTCTTTGTCTTCGATTGACTCAAAGTCATCCGCTTTTAACACAGAAACGTCAGCCAATAGCCTAATCAGGTTGTCTCGGGTCATCGCATCCTGCACCGTCTGATGGGCGTTTTCAATGATATTCTCGGCCATGTCATAATCCTTCAGCAACGTAGCGCACCTGATCAGGGCAACCCAGACATCGAGCAACTCTGCATTGTAACGCGTTATCTGCCTGATTCGTCTGACAAAATCCTGCAACTGTGCTTTGGCCAGCTCCGGACGTCCCAATTCCTGTTGCATCTGGACGAGACGGGGAATATTTTGAAGCTGACTAAAAGAAACAAACTCACTCTGTAAGGCATCGGTCAAATAGTCAGTGGCTTTGTCGATTTCACCCAGTCGTTCATAAGCGTCAGCAATTCCCAATAGCGCTTGGACGTTGTCGGGTTCAGACTCTAAGGCAAAGTTATAGTGTTTGATCGCCAAATGGGCTCGCTCATCCAAGGTCAAGCCCTTTGTTTCGGGACCCATAATCCAGTACCGCGCGAGCCAAATGTGTGCAGATGGCAGGCCTGTTGAGTCTTCGCCAGCAAGTTGAGTGGCCAGGATTTTGGCGCTTCGCATGTTACCCACGCGTTCTCTCGCTACGGCGAGCAAATATTTGTTCTCCGGGTCATCGGGTCGGAATTGAACCAGTTTTTCCGCGAACATTTCTGCGTATTCAGGATATTCCGGGTCCAGAGACGCCAATTCATATAGTCGCCGCGTTTTTTCGACATTACGGTCAAATCGGAAGTTGACGGCCCAAACAGCGAGCAACACGAACGTGATTGTTAAAATCGCTGGTATTCCTCTTATGAACGCGAACCCATTTCGTGACGAGGCCCACGCCTGAACCATGAAGATGATGAACGCAAAAAACAACCGAAAGGGGAACGTCAGAACCGCCAAGACCATTTCTACGGGCGAACGTCGGACTTTCATCGAATCTTGATCGCCCGAAAGACGAGCGATCTGGATTCTCAGAAAGCGAACAGGTGACCTGAAGATCTGTCCGATTGAATTTTCCTGAAACCCATCGTTTCTACCGCGTCGAGAAATCATATTTCTTAAAATTCGTGATTTTGGAAGTTGTTTGCTGAGACCCTTGTCGCCTATTCTCCGCCCGCATTGCCCGTATCGGCTTCGATTGCTTCAAGTCGTTGTCGGTAGACGTCAGCCTGAATGTCATCGCGACCTTCGTAACATTTGATCAAAGCCGCCAAGATATCCTTGTTCTTGGGTCGAGACCGCATTGCCAATTCTAATGACGCGGCGGCTTCATCCATTCGATTCATTTGCAGCAAAGCGCGGCCCTTGGTGTCATAAAAATGCGATGCCAATTCCTCTCGTCTTTCAGCACTAATATTCGATGGAATCGCCCGAATAGCTTGATTCACCAAAGTCAACGCGCGATCAGGATTCCGGTTTTCGCAGACCAGGTAGGCGTAGGCGAGGTTATTGAGAATCAGTGGATCGTTGGGATCTTTGCGTCGGGCGAGCTCAAAATACTTGATTGCCATGTCATATTTTTCCGCCCCCAACGCCCAGCTACCCATTTCATTGAGAACTCGAGCTGGAGCGTCGTCATGTTTCTCTGGATCGTAGAGTTTTTTGGCCTCAGCGGCCAACTCAGTATCGCCCACTGACAGCCTTGCAACCAACTGTAGTGCTCCGGGGTAATTTTCGTCGAAGCTAAGTGCCCGTTTAAGCAATTCCAGTTGTTGCGTTTGGCTTTGAATTGAATCACTCGAGGATGCCAAGGCTCCTGCCCAGCTCGTATAAAGTTCTGTCAAGAGACGTTTGATGTGTACATGTCTCGACGCAGCCTCCGGAGTGCCTTCGGCTTCGACCAATTTACTTTGAATTTCTTCTTCTTTACTGAGCAGTTCCGCACCCAACTGGTAGTCCCTTTTTTCGATCACACAGACAATAAGATTTGCCCATGCTGGTGCCCAATCTGCCCCGTAATCGACGGACGCCTCGTCCACAGCTTCCTTGAAACGCCGCTGTGCCTGATCCAAGATAATGGAGTTTGTTGTCAGGTTTTCTCCGCCTTTTATCTTGTTGAGTTCGACAAGCGGTTTGTAGTACTTTGGAGACTGCTCGAAAAGCTCCTCATACATTTTGTACGAGTCTTCAAATCGGCGATCCAACGCCAACAACTGGGCTTTGAGCAGTTTTGCGTCAAGATTGGAATCGTCACGAACGAGACAATGGTTAATATGTGTCAAAGCCAACCGCCGATATTCACGTTGTTGTGGACCCGAAGTCGCTCGTTGTTGGAGGTAGTTTGTTGCAACCCAGAAATGCGCTTTCGCATAGCCTGGCTCGTCATCAGGAGCAATCGATTTCATTAGCGAATAACAGCGCTTGGGATCATCTCGTTGAGCGGCGACAATTGCCAAACGATATCTATAATCGGGCTCATCCGACTCCAGCCAAATCAATTTGTTGAGATAGGTTTCCTCCTGTTCGTTCAATTCGGCGACGCGGCCCAGACGGGGATCTTCATCGTCAACTGCGACTGAAGGATCACCACTTTGCTGTCTCGTGGTACTCATTTTTCGTTCGGTGTTAATTTCCTTTATCAAACGATTTTTTTCTTCGGCGGCTTTTTCAGCTCGAGAATTGTACGAGGAAATCAAGGTCTTCTTATTTCCGAATTCGGCCCAAGACAAGACGCCGATGCCAAAAAGAGCGACCAAAACAGCTGGCAAACCCAACATCATGGCTCGACCACGAGCTGTGTCTTGAAATAAAGAATTAGATGCGCGGAATGGTGCTGTCACCAAATCATATGGCACCATAACGATGCGCGAGAGCATGAACGGAAGGTTGAACATCGGACTTATTCAGTGGTGAAAATGATAGATCAAGTAGTAAGGACGGCTAAGAATTTGGCCATGGGTTGAATCTCTTGCGAAGTTCAAGCACTCAATTTGCGACGATCCCAGTCGCAAAATACGGCTCAATCTACAAATAGCCAAATACGTATCGAGCCTTCCATTTTAGTCAATTGATCTCAATCTCTCCACAACTGACCTTGATTCTTTAGCTAAACCTTTGTGTTTACCTGATTTGAGATTGGGTTAATTTGGTAAAGCACGTTACGTAAATACCCACTCGGGGAGCTATATTCCGCAAATCCGTTAGGTCTCAAATAACCGGACCTAAACGCATATCTGAAAAAATCGGCAAAATCGGCAAAAGTCGCCATCTCAGAGAGCCGAAAAATGGAGTGGGCAAGAGCCGTTTTGCCAATCCACATACCCTTATGCATCTTGCGACCCATGAATCGAAAATTCTCAAGACGAGTCGTTCGCTGGCTGGCGATCTTTTCCTCAACAGCTTGCATTGGAGGAATCGTGCTGGTGTCCAGTCCATCTTCAGGGCAAGAACCCGGTGGGACCGGTTCCACATCTACCTACCAATGGCGCGCCGATGCTTCGATGGTGCAACAGGCTACTTTTGCAGAACTTACACCAATCGATGACGGTAAAGTTGCAGACGCAGGTGGCCCTACACTACCGCCCATCGTCAGTCCTAACCAAGCCAAACCAGGGTGGAACTCGTCAATGTTGGCTCCAATTGAAACTTCAGTTGAGTCGGAACCAACGAATGGGCTCCCGATCCAAAATACGCTGGCAGAACAGCCGACACAACAATGGCCGATGATGCATGGGCAAGATCCGAGCTATCGTGTTGCCCAAGGTAGCGGGTCTCGAAATATTCCCGTTCCGATTCAAAACAGTCCACCAATTCAAACTCTGCCTTTGAGCACCCCTCGAGCTGATGCTAAGCCAGCCAGACTCAATCCGATTCCGATGCCATCAGTTGCTGAAGGCAATCCAACGACAGCACCGGTGCTGCCGCCCGAAGCACTGATGCCAGCAGAACGTTACGTGTCTGCATCAAGCGCTAATGTTGAACCGACCCAGGAATCCGAAAGCGTCCCACCTCCAACGCCAAGTCTTGAGCCAACCGTTTCAAACTACTTCCGCCCGCAAAACGGTCCTGCCCCTGTCTACAATCCGACAACTTCGGGCGTCTGCCCGTCATGTGGTGGTGGTGGTTGTAGCCAGTGCGGGGGCGTTGACCCATCGGCCTG
The DNA here is from genome assembly GCA_024638965.1 of Planctomycetaceae bacterium. Lineage (GTDB taxonomy): Bacteria > Planctomycetota > Planctomycetia > Pirellulales > Pirellulaceae > Mariniblastus. Next base: position 4,299 of record JAHEJI010000162.1, on the reverse strand, counting down.
CGGCTCTTGTGGTCCGAATGGCTGCTTTGATCAGGCTGAAGTCGACGGCCGTTTCGGCTGTGCTGGAGCTGTCAGCGGTGCGCGGTTTTATGCCATCGCAGATGTGATGAGTTGGACCAGGACGGACAATAACTTTGGTGGAACCAGTCTTGGGCGAATGCCGAACTTTGACAATGCGGCAGCCTGGCAAATAACGGTCGGTCGCAGATGGGATGCCACCGCGGGCGACGAATTGGTTTATTCGGGAACAGACACGATAGGACGCAGTCAAGCGTTTACCGATCCAAATGGTAATTTGGACGCAGCTTTCCAGCCTGGTGGCTCATTCGGCTTCGCCGAGTTAGGTTCGTTTTTTAATGCCAACTTCCAGCGCGAAGTCCAAACCACGGAGGTTCACAGTCTTGAATATAACCGTGTTAAATGGAGTTGGGATGTCTCCAAGACTTTCTACGGAATCCGCTTTATTTACGTCGAAGACAACTACGCCTTGGTCAGCCGGACGACAACCCTTGGTGCATTGACCTTTGACGCCCGTAACAACTTGATTGGTCCACAAATCGGACAAGAACTTTTTTACGATGTGGGATACCGACTATCATTTTCGGGTTTAGCTAAAGTCGGTGGATATCTGAACCTGACTGATTTCGACACACAACTGGTTAATGCTAGTACGGTGTTCGTCAACCGCGAGACAAATAACACAGAGTTTTCAATGTCGCTCGACCTCGGAGCGACTGCCCACTATCAGATAACACCCAGAGTCAGATTACGATTCGGAATTGTCGCCGAGTTGCTCTTCAGAATGACGACGACTAACCACAACTTCCCTCCCGTAGTTTCCGGCTCGCTCGGCTCAAACATCAGGAACGTTGACGAAATGGGCTTTATTGGCTATTTCGGCGGTCTTGAAATGTTCCGCTAGGTTTCGACGCCGGCAAAAAATCAAAACCCGGGTTGCATTCGTGACTCGGGTTTTTTCGTAATTTGCTTCAGAATCGATTAGTGTTTTTGACCCTTGCTAATCTTGGGACTGGGCGACAAAATCATTTGGTACCCGTCAGTTCTTCAAGATCACCGACAGCTCAATGAACAAGTCAGCTCAACAGGCAGCCAGCGACGAAGCTGAAAAGGCTGACGCGGAGCAACTTAACAAAGTCATCAAGAGATTTGGTGGTCGTCACTTGATCTTTCGCACCAAATCCGGTGGCTGGTGGATGACTCCCCGTCCTTATGTTCTGGTTTCCTCTTTCCGCGGACCGGTGTGGATGTTCTATGGTGCCGGTCAGATTTGGATTACCCATAAAAAACTACGCGACATCGGCGGTTGGATGGCAAGGGTCCCACGAATTGCTAACAAAAAAATCCTCCAGATCGTCGATTCATTGGATTCAGATATCGCGAAATTTACTGGTTTCTGCAACGAGCATGGCATCGAAGGAACGCTCGTTATCGACCGTCAAGCGATCGAGTTCCATTGGACCTTTGGTGATCAACTGCAACAAGAAAAACTCAAAAATGACAACGCGGCGCCGCTTGATGATCAATTCAAAGCCCTTTGCGATCGTTATCGGGAAGCAAAAAACAAATTCAATGATTGACGGAGAGACGAGAGGCGAGAAGCTAGAAACGAGAAGTGAGAAGTCTGAAGCTAAATTTGAACTCACCCATTTGAGATTTTGAAATTCCGGCCTCCGATTTCCGATTCCGAGTTCCAACCTCGACTAAGCTCCCAGGTATTGTGCGTACAGTTTCTTGGCGACGCTGATTTCTTCAGTGCCGCTGATGATGGCGCGACCGTCTGGAAATGCGGTTAATACATAACCGGCAACAAAAAATCTCAACAGGAATTTGTTCTGCTCGATCCGGCCGAGCCCGGACAATCGCTCGGCAAGGCTCGTCAAATCCAGATTCACCCGCTCCGGGAAACTCAACTGGACTGCGTTCCGACCGCATAATATTGCGGTGTGGCTTCCACGATTACCGTCGAGCCATTCGTATTTGCCTTGCGAACAAGTGGGACAATCGATGCCGTCCCGTAAACTCGACACATCTATTGACCGCATTTGATTGTCCCACAAACTCAAGACCGTCATTTTGCGATTTATTTTTTCGATGTTCCCAGAGAGGATTTTGAGCGCCTCCGAGCATTGAATAGAGGCGATCACGTTAATAATGGGCGAGAGGATTCCAAACGAATCACAGGTGGGTGTCGACCCGGGGGGTGGTGGTCCATCGACCATCAGACAGTTTAGACAAGGTGTCTGACCAGGAACGATCGTCAACGTCTGCCCATCGCTTCCCAGGCACCCACCGAACACCCAGGGGATCGAAAACTTTTGCGCGGCGTCGTTGATCAAAAAGCGCGTTTCAAAGTTGTCTGTTCCGTCAAGGATCATATCAACTTGCTCGCAAAGCCCAGCCATATTCGCTGAATCGACGTCGGCTACGATGGGTTCGATTTGAATGTCCGAGTTAATCCGCTTCAGCTTGTTGGCGGCTGCGATGGCTTTGGGCAATCCAGCAGCAACATCTTGTTCGTCAAACAGAACCTGTCGCTGCAAGTTGTTGGTTTCCAGAAAATCGCGATCAATGATCCGAAGCATGCCAACTCCCGCACGGGCCAGCGTGTTGGCGATAACCGACCCCAGTGCACCACAGCCAACAATCAATACCCGTGAATCCAGCAGTTTTTGTTGCCCTTCAACTCCCAATCCAGGAAAGCGGATTTGTCTGACGTAACGATCGAAGCGCTGATCAGATTGTGGTTGATTTCCTGGCTCACTCATTGGCAACAAGTTCCAACAACGGTTTCAAATATTGCCCAGTCAACGACTCTTCGTTCTCCGCAACCTGTTCCGGTGTGCCCAAAACAACGATTTGACCGCCTGAGTCGGCAGCCCCCGGTCCGAGGTCAATGATCCAATCGGCGTGCTTAATCAATTGCAGATTGTGTTCAACAATGATTATCGAGTGGCCCACATCAAGCAGCGCATCGAGACAATCCAACAGACGCACCACGTCATTCATATGCAAACCCGTTGTCGGCTCATCCAGAATGAATAGCGAGCGACCCTGGCGGTTGGCATTTAAATATAATGCAAGTTTCAGTCTCTGTGCTTCGCCAGTGGACAGTTTGGTTGCCGGTTGCCCAAGTCGAATGTATTCCAGTCCGACGTCAATCAGGTTCTTAAGTTTGGCCTGAACTTTCGGTTGTCCACGAAAAAACGAAAAAGCCTGTCGAACCGTCATCTCCAGGACTTCGGCAATGTTTTTGCCTCGATATCGGACCGCCAGAACCTCGTCTCGGAAGCGTGTACCGCGACATTGATCGCATTTCATGACAATATCTGACAGGAACTGCATATCAATAGTCAGACTGCCATCGCCTTCACATTTATCACATCGTCCGCCGGCAACATTGAAACTGAAATGACTTGCCTTGAGGTTCTTCGTCTTCGCGTCCATTGTCTCCGCAAATGTTTTTCGAATGTCGTCAAATGTTTTGACATAGGTAACCGGGTTGCTACGAGCCGAGCGACCGATAGGCGACTGATCGATCAAAATGACTTCCTCAATCGAACCGTCGCCAAACAAATCACCAAAGGGCAACGGTGGATCACAGTTCTTATTCTTTCGCTGGCAAAGCGCCCCGTACAACGTTTTCTGAACCAGGGAACTTTTTCCGGCTCCGCTAACACCGGTAACGACGCACAAATTACCCAGCGGAAACTCAACATCCAGGTTTTGAAGGTTATTTCCATGTGCTCCGACTAGCTTGATTCGTCCCCTCGGTTTTCGACGCGGTCCGCCAGCGCTCACGCCTCGACGCCCAGCCAGATAATCGCCCGTCAGCGACTCCGATTCAACAATCTCGTCAGGAGTGCCGTCGAAGACGATTTCGCCGCCCGATTCTCCTGCCGCGGGACCGATTTCGATGACACGTTCCGCGGCACGGATGATCTGTTCTTCGTGATCGACTACGACAAGCGTATTGCCTCGACGATACAGCGCAGCGATCGCCATTTTCAAGCGGCCAATGTCGTACGGATGTAATCCGATTGAAGGCTCGTCAAGCACGTACAACATGTTGACCAGGGTTGAACTCAAACTGGTCGTCAGCGAAATCCTCTGAGCTTCACCGCCGCTAAGCGTTCTCAAGGGACGATCAAGAGACAAGTAGCCCAACCCGACCTGACATAGATATCGCAGGCGTCTTACGATCGGATTGACGATTCGCGAAGCCCCATTTGCCCCGTCGAAACTGTTGTCTTCAAAAAGCTCAAGTAACGAGTAGATTTT
>JAHEJI010000161.1 GCA_024638965.1 Planctomycetaceae bacterium | reverse complement strand
TACGTACCGTCTGGCGGTACGCATGAGCCGCTTTCTCACGCGGAACCATGCGAGCTTCTTTTACGTGCTGCCAGTCGTTCTGTCGAACCCGGGAGATATCGGATGGCCGCAGCGATACAAACTGCTGGCCTGCTGGCAAAAACTCTTCGGTCGCCAACTTTCCTTGTGGTTGGTATTCGTATACGCTCTGACCAAACGCGAAGTAGTAGAGGGAAGCATCGTCGGGTAGACGCAGCTTGAAGTTACCTTCCAGCTGGCGCGGGTGATGGTTGTAATAGAAACAGTCGATCAGCACACGAGCACGAAAGCCGTCGACCTGGACATTAACCTGCATGCCGTTCATTTCAAGTTCATCTTTGTCGCCGACCATCAATCGCGTGGTGTTAGGAATAGCTTTGACACGCTTCCAGGTTTTCGGTTTTTTGCGACGAACTTCTTTGTTGTGTTTGGCAATCCCTTGCCCAAGTTCAACTGGAAACTGAGATGAAACGCGTTTTCCTTGAACGCCTGATTCGTCTTCTTCCCTGGCAATTTGCCTAATCAGGTCTACGACTTGGGCAACATCTTTTGGGTCGCCTCTGAGAATAATCGTGCCCAGTTCAGGAACGACTTGAATGGGAATCTCGCGAGTCCCAGATGGGTCGACACGTTTAAGCAGCTCCTGGACAACTTTCCGCTCTTGGCCTCGGAAGTAAAAATCATCTACTCTTGCCGTTTCGCTTTGGCGTTGAATGCTCTGTTCTTCTTGGCCATCGTCGTCTTGTCCTGCGCCTTGTTGTCCTTCGCCATGTTGTCCTTCGCCTTGTTGTCCTGCGGCATGTTCTGTTAGTTGACGTTCCGGTCCCTTGGAGGGATCGAATTGGAGTTCTTCACCCGCTTGGCGACCAAGAGCTTGACCTTGCCTGCCTCGGTCTTGACGGGCTGGCAGTTTGTCAATTGGCTCCACAGCATTCTCGCGCGATTCGGCCGTGGGTTGCTGATCCTCCTTTTGTGCTTGTTCAACAAGTTCTTCAAGCAACGAATCCGCTGAGCGACGGGTTGAACTACTCCCGTCAAAAGTATTTGTTTCAATATCAGCCGTTTTACCTTTATCCAGGGCCGGAATGTCATCGGACCTACGATCATGTGTGCCGAGGGAATCAGCCAGCAATTCTGGTGTCTCGGGGGCGGCTGCACTACCTGGAACTGGTTGCACAGAGGGAGGCAATCCCTTCTTCGCCTCATCTGTTATTTCACCACTTGCGTTGACGCTGAGTCTATTGTTTTCAGCAAAGCCCATTCCTCCTTTGAGAACCCCATCATCACTTTCACCTTCGTCGTCGAATAAATCCATTTCCGCGAGACCGTTTTCTGTTCTGGGTGGTCTCGACATGGACAGGTTAAAAGCGCTATCAACGATTGCACCAGCCTTCTCCGTACTTTCGGACTCGTCTTCGGCAACCAACAATGAAAGGTTCGGCACGTTTGGTTGGCCATCTCCGCGACCATCGCCCGAGAAAGGGCGTGCTTCAAAAGTATCTACATCTCCACCGTTCCAGATTCGTGTTGTCCAGCCAGTCGAGTCGCCACCATATGAACCGGAGCTCCCCGATGGATCCATCTCGAGCATTTTTTCGTATTTCGAGTTCAAGAACTCATCGGAGTCTTGTACTTCAAATCCGTATCTGGCCCCAGCGAGTCTTTTTTCCAGTTTGCCGTCGATCTCCTCAGCGGAGATGTCAGTTTCTTCCGGCAAACTGCTTGCAGGAACGTCGCCAATATTTATTTGCGGAGAACTTGTCGGATCCTGGTCGAACGGGCCAATTCCGTTAATTGCAATCTCATCCGTCGATTCGATTTCGTTGTTTAGTGCTAACTCAGGATTGTTGAACCAGGAGCCTTCATAGACGCCTAACGGAATGAGCATCAACAAAATCGCTGCGGCGATTGCCACGGTCCAATAAAAAAGGCTTTCGCGATAAAATCGTCTCTCATTTACCTGAACTGACTCTTCTTGTTTCAAATCGGCAACGGCGCAAGCTTCGTTCAAAACGGCTCGCTGTTCGTCACCCAAACAGACTCTGGCTTCCGACTTGTAGGCCATATCAAGCAAACCAATGGTCTCACGAAGCTCTTCGACTTCAGCCTTAAGCTCATGACTGGCCTCAATCGCTTCGGTTACTTCATGCAATTCACTCTCATCGAGTTCGCCCATGACGTAAGCGGTTAAGCGTGGATCGTTTTTGTCAATCATTTCATTGCCTGCTGGTTGTCTTTGTTTTGGATTGGCTTTTCCGATGAATCGAGTTGCTACTCAGTGACCCGTTGCCGGAGTTTGCTGATCGCTGTATGCAGAATAAATCCGACGTTGGTTTTGCTGAGACCGGTCACATCGGCGATTTCCGCATACGTGAGTCCGCCATTGAATTTGAGTCGGAGCACTTCCTGCTGGTTGTCGGGCAGCCTTCTGATCTGGAACAGCAGTGAATCTGCCATTTCCTGTTTTTCCAAGGCCTGCTCTGGAGCCGGAGCCCTGGCGGGTTGTTCGGCGAGGGATTCCGGTTGCGCGAGTTTCATCCGATTCTCCTTGCGACAAACGTCGATTGCACGATTGCGAGTCACCGTAAATAGCCATTTGGCTAAATGCGGGTTGACGTTACCTGGCTCTTGTTTGCACAGCTTCAAAAAAGTGTCTTGGACGATGTCTCGCGCGGCCTCCAAATCGCCCACAAAGTGTTGGGCATAGCGCACGAGCGAACCTTCATGCAGAGTGATTGCATCTTGAATCATCTCAGAATGGTTTTGTTGAACGCGGGATACTCGATCAACTGATCGAACCCCGCGGTCCCCAACATCGTTCATAACAGGTCCCGTTTGGACGGTTCACTGAGTTAGACGCACAGGCGATGTGGATATTAGAACGATTTGGAAGAAATTAGCGAAATTCCGCAGAATTCAGGGAACTAACGGTTTGCTTTAACGGGGAATTCAGAAGGCTTTTGTTAAACCGCGAGCCCAAAGGGCCGCAGTTTGCCGATCCAGCCGCGCTGGGCGTTACCCGAACAGCACGTACTTTTTGAAAGTTGGATGACTTGAAATCTTTCGCAATCGCTGAGTCACAATAAACGAATTAAGTCACGCTCGTGCATAAATCTTCGCTGGCAAGCAATGCATACCCAAGCCGGTTCATCAAGCCTGGATCAAGATGTTTATTGATAAACGATATCTGGTCGCCAGTAAGTTTTGCTTTCCAACGTTCGTTCAGATAGTAATCTCGGTAATAGGATTTGTCTTTGCTCTTATCTTTCGTCGACTTTTCAATGTCTACAAAAGTTTGTGAGCGACGTTTCAATCCAAAATGAGTAGATATTCGCGCTACCACGTTCTCCGTTTTTTCCAGAAGTTCTTCAGCAGATAGGTGCAGACTGTGACAAGTATCTTGCAGTTCGAGATACGCAAGATTTTTGTAATTCCAGAGCGCTACGGGGTTCGCAATCTCGATCGTACAGTCTTCTCGTTCCACCACTTGCCAGGGCGTAGTTAGGAATTTATCGAAACTGGGTCTCACCCCACCATAAATTTGGTGATAGGGACGCCGATGCATCGACAACAGCCAGGAGTAGGGGTTTTTAGCCACGGTTAGGATTGCCACTTGTTTATTCCGAACCAAATCGGTCTGGGCTAACTGAGCCGCATCAACCAGCTTGTGCTTCCACCCCAAATTGCGGTTGCTCGTTTTACGAAAAAACCAATTTCGCAGGCATTCGTCATCCGGAAATAGTTCTTGAATTTTTAGAAACGGCCAAATCGTCTTGCCGCGTAGATCGGTGACCCGAAAATTGGCCCTTACCAAACGCCTAAGATAGTTTGTATTGGTGTTGCGCTCGCCGAAAATTTTGGTGTAAGAATACGCCACGAATCATCAAATGGATTGTGTTCTGGAAACAAACCATTCTCATACTTTGGCTGTTTTAAGGCAACCTGTATTGAGAATGTTCGGTGCAAAGCGGTCGGTCGTACTATCACCTCGGTCAACATCTGGCGTCAACCTGATTCAAGCAAACCGTTCTCAACGAAAAAACCGGGGAATAAATGCCGTAAGCAGATAAACAACCGAGGTGGCGATGAAACACAACACCATCGTCAAACCAAACACCGCGAATACCGGTGACAGTAATCCAACTGCTTGTGAAATAAAATTCGAAACATCTGTTTTTAGCAACGCGAGTACCAGCGCGGTCGCGACAACAATTGTTCCAAAAAGAAGCACTCCGCGAAGCGCGCCCCGATAGTCACTTCCACTGGGAGCCATGTGGCTGCCCACACATAGCACCAAATAGAGGAAAACCCAAAACTTGATTGTGAAAAAGTGCGACCATAGTAAAAGCTCTTGCGAAATTGCCCAGACACTTCCCAATACTTGTCCAACTGCACTCGTCGGTTCCTCACCCGTTCCCAGGTTCGCGTCACGAGCTGAGTCGACTGCTGCCGCGGCGGCTTCCGGATAGAACATCAACAACAATGCTGCCAACGCAAGCGAACCACCCACCAGCGGGGCAACACCAATGAATACGTTGCCCAACTCCTCGTACCAGTTACCCTTGCGAAACGAGTGCTTGACATAGCCCAGCCGGCCCGATTCGCGATCTGGCTCAAAAAGCTCAATCTCGTCGACCTTGTGCCGAAATAGCCAGCACATGGCAACGTGGCTGAGTTCGTGAATCGGCGTGCCTAACCAGCCCGTCCAAAGCACCGCTTTCCAACCAAACCGCTGCGACAGACGAAACTGGATCGCGAGTTCGAGCCAGTGGATTACAATGGCAAACACGATGAACGGAGACAGTAGCACGAGCACCATGACCAGCGTGTCCTGGAATAGCGCACCAAAGCTGGCCAAGAGTGTCGTTGTTTCTGGATACATGTGCGGGTTCTGGTCGAAAAGTGCTTACTTTGATAGTTTATTCGTCGATCGCCGAAGTAAATTGAATTTGTCTTTTTGTATCTCCCAAGAATTTCCGAATGAACCGATTACCCAGAGTCCAGAAACGCCGCGAGCAACTCAATTTAGGCGAAAACCTGTGCGATTACTGTTCCGCCAAATGCTGTAAATATTTCGCTCTCCCAATTGACACGCCTGACGGCCGCGCTGATTTTGAGTTTATCCGCTGGTATCTATTGCATGATTACGCGACGGTGTTTATCGATGAAGGGACTTGGTACTTGCTCGTCCACACTCCTTGCAAACATCTGCAGGCCGACAATCGTTGCGAAATCTACGAAACACGGCCGCAAATCTGCCGAGACTATTCAAACGACAACTGCGAATACGAAGACGACTATACGTATGAACGTTATTTCGAAACACCCGAGCAAATCGACGAATACGCACAAGCCTTGTTCAACACCCCCACAAGTCCGAATTTTCGTTCGCCCAAACCGGGCTTACCCGTCATCTACTCGGTAAAAGGCTGAGCCTCGATAATCCTGTCTGGGCAATTTGAAAAAGAGCTTTCTCGAAATAGAATAGAGATTCACAATTTTGTTAACTTTTGAAGTCGACATGGAACAACAAGAATACGGAATAGCCTGGGCACTCGTCGGCCTGATCCTGGTACTGGCGTTACTTGTTGTCTGCTTTCCTCGCCCACGTGCTGCCGATCTCACACCCGTCGACAAAAGGGCAATAAAAGCTGCCAAACGAAAGAAGAAGGGTGATAGGATCAAAAAGAAAAAGCTCAAGCAGAAGCAGAAACAAATAAAGAGATAGGTCGCGTCGCTGCAATTGGGTCAATTGCGCCTACACTCTCTTACTTTTGGCGATGTCGAATGCCAAGCAGGGTGATCCAGACGAAAACAAAGCCGCCCATCACTCCCAAAATGACAAGTGGCTTGCGAAAATCGAATGCCTGCTGATTTCGAACCACGCCCCAGACGATGACGACAGTCCAGATCAACAAACCTGCCAGGATCAGTCCGATCACGCGGCGATTCAACTTCTTCCCGGCGGCATTGTTTTCCTTGTTCATCAGTTCTGATCCAACCAAGGCATCATCGCGCGGAGTCTTTTACCCACTCGTTCGATTTGCAGCGACTCATGTCTGGCGCGGTAAGCTTTGAGTTCCGGATGTCCTTGCTTGTACTGGTCAACAAACTGTTTGGCGAATTTGCCGTTTTGAATATCGGCGAGGACATCTTTCATTCGTGACCGAACTTGATCGTCAATCACACGCGGCCCGACGACATAGTCTCCGTATTCGGCGGTCGTTGAAATCGCGTCTCTCATTTTGGTCAAACCGCCGACGTTCAGCAGATCGATGATGATTTTGAGTTCATGCATACATTCGAAATAAGCGAGTTCCGGTTGGTAACCTGCATCAACCAGGGTCTCAAATCCGGCTTGTACGAGCGCCGTCAATCCGCCGCACAACACCGCTTGTTCGCCAAACAGGTCTGTCTCTGTTTCCGCGGCGATGGTCGTCTCAATGACGCCCGCACGCGTTCCACCCAGCGCCTTGGCGTAGGCCAGACCGATTTGAAGCGTTTTCTCACGCGCCCCTTCGCCGGTGGCCACCAGACAAGGCACACCTCCGCCGCGCAAGTACTCGCCTCGGACCATGTGACCTTGACCCTTGGGAGCCACCAGCAAAGTGTCCACACCTGCTGGCGGTTGTACCAAGCCATAATGAAAACTGAATCCGTGACACGTCATCACGATATTACCGGGAGCAATATACGGGCGAATCTGCGCGTCAAATACCTCACCATGAACTTCGTCTGGCAACAACAGGTTAATCAAGTCGGAAATTTCAGCTGCTGCCGAAATCGGCATCGGATCAAAACCGTCTTTGATGGCGTTGTCATATCCACGTCCGCCTTCACGCTGACCAATCACGACATCGCACCCGGAATCTCGCAGATTCTGGGCGTGGGCTGCTCCTTGGGCACCATATCCGACTACCGCAATCTTACGATCCTTGAGCAAATCAAGGTCAGCATCATCTTCATAAAATATTCTGGTTTGCATTGTCTCCCCCCAGTGGCACAGCAGTTGATCGTATCAGGATATTGGAGCGGCAACAATTTGCCCGTTTTTTCAAATGGGCTTGCGTTGACATTCGTCGTTTGTCTGGGACGATGTTCCGTCAACAAGAGATCTGGATTGTTCGCCGGATAAGCATGTTTGGACGAAGAAGAAAAGCGAAAACGGGAAGCGCGATCGGTTGTGGATTCATGTTCACAACCGGGTTGCTTGTGTGCGCCCTGTTAGTGATCAATTCCATGATCGTGCGCTCGTTTTTGAGTGCCAACCTGGCCAATGTCGACGAGCGGATAACTCAGGCGGCCCAATTTGTGTTGCCCGTTCTAATGATCTTTTTCGAATTCTGGTTTTTTGATTTGATCACGCAACGACGCTTCAATGCTGATCTCGACGAGGAATGAGCGGAGGGCGACCCGAGCCGGAAGCGAACCTATCGCCGCGGTTAGGGAGACTTTTTTGGAACCAATACGGGATGCGTCGTCCGTCGATGTTTGGGTTTGGATGCAACCTCGACCGGTGCGGAACCCAATGCAAACCCGTCTGTCGAATGCAGCATGACTCGTAAAACACATTCCCCGTTCGCGTTTTCCGGCAATTTGACTTTTGTGGAAAAAGCTCCCTTGGAAACACGAATGACTTCGCGTTGACAGACTAGATCCTGCGACTGCTCGTAAACAGTCTGGTAATCCTGAAACGACGAATCTGACGAATCGTATTCTTTACGCCTGGGCGGACGATGTCGAAAACGATCTCGCGCGAAACTGACTTCCATCACCATTTCGCCCGCAGCTGGAGAGGTACCGCTGACGGCGATCGAATCACCCGCGTTGGCATTCGGTTGCGCGGCAACTTCGAGTCGCTTAGGACGCTTTAACCGCAACAGCGGATCACCAATCAAATGAATCAAATCAACATGTTCGCGACGTTCTTTATCCAATAAATCAGCGCGCGGGCTGAACGCCTTGCCCATACCTTCAATCATGTTTCGATAGGGATCGGCTTGATCAATCGGTCCCATCATTCTTTGTTTACCCAACAGAATCAGTTGACCGAGGGTAGGGGATTCACCGTCAAAATACTCTTTCAAAATTTCCAGCGACAAAACGCTCATCGCATAAGGCATCGTAACTCGCGTTCCACACACCACCGCGATCGGACCGCGGGGCTGACTGAGCATCGCTTCGGCGAGGCAATCATGTTCGTCGTCCGTGGCTCCGGTATAGCATGCCAGGCACACAGCGATTGGACTTCCATTTGGACAATTTAATTGCGAGGCCGTCTGGCAATCGAGGATTTGATGACTTTGATCGGGAAGATAAATCTTGTCGAGCCGATGTCGAGCCCCGTGGCCAATGTAGACCCAAAACAAACAGCCCTCGTTGAATCTTTGGATACTGGTTTCAGAAAAACGGCGTGGATCCGGACAATAAGGACTCGTCCAGCTTCCGTAAGTCATCGTGGTTTCATAAGACGCAGGAATCAGATCAGTGACAATTTTCTTTGTGGTTTGTTCAATTAACTTGTCAATGAGTTCCCCAAATCCGCCGACTCCCGCCACAAAGTTGATCTTGCGTTGCCAGGGTCCATTTGATTCGGATGACTCGTATTCGATGATACGGTTGACCATCCGAGTCAGCTCTTGAGGCGAATCGACGGGCAACCGCCCGATCGCGAGATCGGGGATTCCGTCTCCATCTGGATCCGCATACGTGTTGTCGGTCGCTATTTCCGGTTCAGATCCGAACTTGACGTTGACTTCCGCTTTGACGTAGTCCGTGGGAACCAGGTGATGAGCCATCCCGTTTCGGTCGCCCGCATCGCCAATCAATACGACGAATTTGAGTTTGCCAGATGCGGCAACTCGTTGCACCGTCTGCTTGATGCCATAAGACGAATTTGCGGGTGGCAACACAAGGACGTTGTGCCCTTGTTGCCGACGATAATTCACCCAAGGTTGGAGAGCGACCTGGTAATCGGGCGGGCAAATGACAAGTGTGTCGGGTTGCGGAGCTGGAATCAGAACCAAACCGGCGATCAGGAACAGGAATGACATTGGACTCCGGTATTGCTAACGGGCGTTTACGGCAACTATGAGTGCCGGAGTGTCTGCAAAATCCCCATCTAGGGCAAGATTAATGTTAACCGAAACAAACGTCTTTGAGCGTCGTTTCTTGGATTTACCGCTAGATGGACGATTTCTTGGCTCCCAGGCGGATTTTTCGTAGCAGATTCATGGTCTGAACACTATTTTGGGCGTATGCCGCTAGCCAGCATTTCTCACAAGTCGTAGTCCGGCATCAAGCAAATGTTGTAATTGCGGAACTGCAACCGCTTTTCTGGAAACAAAGCAAAAACAGTTTCCAAGTCGAATGAGTGCCGTTTGCGCAGTTCCGGCAAAGCACCTACGCGACTTTGTTCCTACGTGAGAAATCCCGGCAGCGGTTTTTGTATTGCTTCAAACAAATCCCGCTATGCCTCTAAGGAAAGCGTCATTCGGCTCATTTGTCGCCATCGTCTTTTTTCTTTTCCTTGACGACTTTGTCCTCTTCTTTGATCAGCTTGCCGTCCTTATCGGCCGGTTCGTCAGGCAGGTTCGGATCTGGAATCGCGGCGGGATCCTGTTTGTCGTCCGCCATCTCAGCTTTGTTTGGGGGTGGCTGAACGTTAGCTGGATCGGGGACGTTAGCTCCGGCCTGATCGACGTCGGGATTTCGATTCGGATCAATGGAAGTTTTGGAATCAGGAACCTCGATCAACATATGACCGGCCCAGAAAAACGGATGGGTTGCCTTGATCGGTGCGGCAACTTTTTTTGCTTTGATCCGAGGTTCCACCTCAAAATTCAATTCGAGCTTTTTCGATTCGCTGATGCCCTCTTTTAAAGCCCGAGCAGGTGTCATTTCGCTCAAATTCTTTGCGTAGTGCCTGGTTAGTTCAAGACTATTCTCTCCACCCACACGCCAACGACTCAACATAATCGATCGGCTGCCTGAGCCGAGGATTGCACAGGCGGTCAAAAAGATGTCTTGACCATTACCCTTGCTGCGACCACCTCCGGCACCACCTGTGGTAAATCCGGGCAAGACAACATGTTCAGGGCCCCAGAACGGAAGAGACAGCCATGATGCCAAATTGCTACCCTGATTCAGGTCTCTGTCGACGTACGCGGGGTTCATCGCAAAAACTCCGCCTTTGCTCGAAGACTTGATGTCACTGCAGACAATCATCCGGTCGAGAATCGTACCGTAGTAGTTCGACGGGATTTTTGTTTTTTCTTCAAATGCAACAGCGTCAGGAATGTCGGCTTGAATCTTTTTGACCGCTTCCTGGGTAACTTCGATTTCTCCTTTGGGATGCATTCGACCCGCCATCACCGCCGTTCGGGCTATCGTTCGATCGGGTCGTTGTTGACCAAATGCCAGAAACAAAGTGGGTGAGTAACGGATTTGAATTTTGTCGCCCAACATTTCCAGCTTGGCAGGATCGACGTCGTCCTTTTTCTTGCGCGGTGACTTCTTGGGTTTCTTGTCTTTAGCGTCGGGATCTGCTTTGGGATCTTTGTCCGGGTCTGCGTCGGCAGGATCAAGCCCGGCAGGATCGAGGGCTCCAGCAGCAGGATTCGCCACTGCCGCACCTTTTTCCAACTGTAATAGTTCAAACGGCACATACCATAACACGCCATCGGGAACGACAACGAGTTCTTGATATTCGTCCCAACTAACATCTGCTCCATCAACAAAAATGCTTTTCGCAACTCTGTTGGCGTCGGCAATCCATGTGTCGTCAGTTAACAAGTCAACATCCACACCGCCGGATTCATCCTGCAGGCCAATTTTCTTCAAAAACTTACTGACGTTTGATCGGACTTGTCGAGCCGGTGCCGTTCCCAAATATTTGTACTGATTTCTGGCAACCAAAAACGCATGCACTCCATTGCGAGTCGACAGCGATAGATAAGCAATCTGGTGCGGCTGAATTCGATCAAAAAAAGAACTCAGATCCTCCTGCGGCGGAAACGAGACGTCGGCAGGCTGTCGTTGCACGGCGTAGCTGGCGATAATCGCTTCCTGGTTTTGCGAGACTTTGGCAAGTTCGACGAACAAGTCCGTTTGTTTTTTTAGCTCGATCGATTCTTCATCCGGCTTTAACGGCAGCGTTAACAACTCTTTTCGGATTTCTTTTGCACGATCGGAAAGCTCTTTATAGTCGGGATTCCGAGTCATAAAGCTGGTTCGCTGCTTCTGCATTTCAGCGGTTAACGCTTCGGTAGGCCCCTCCAACATCCATCGGAAGGCGAGCAACCGTCCACCCATTGGCAAGTTGGCGTAGAATCGATGACGACGAACCAACTCAGCAACTTCAATCGCTTTGTCGTATTGTTTGTTAAGCAGTTTTGTTTCGAACCAGCGTTCCATCGCCTCGACGTGCGGTGTTCGCAGAAACGTTAGGCATTCAAACGGCTCGATCAACCACTCTGTTTTCGTCGGGTCTCGAAGGAGAGCAGAATATAGCTGATCGGCTTTACGACCACTGATATCTCCCGAGATTGCCAAACTGTCGGCGAGCCCCAGCTGAAACAGCCATCGCGACCCGGCTCGAAACTCCTCGATCGCGCCATTGAGCTGGTTCATCGCATCTTTGTCGCCTCGCAAAAAAGCCAGTTGTGCAGAAACAAAACGCAGCCGACTGTTGACCACTGCTTTCGATAGCGAGGAACTTCGCATGGGTTTGCTCGCTTCTCGCAAAACGCGATCTGCCGATTCGGCGTCACCCGCTTCGATATAACAAGCGGCCAAACGCTCGATCAACGAAGTGTTGAGGAGCTTGGCACCCTCACTGGCGGCCCATTGAATTGCCGGCTGCAAAGGAGGATAGGCCGTCTTTTCTGACATCAAGTGAATTATCGTTCCCAGGCTCAGCGATTCTTCGATCAAGTCATACTGTCCGTGCATCGCGGCAGAATATGATGCTTCCAGCGCAAGTTCGGCTGCGGAAGCTCGATCACCCGTCACAAAAGAAATCTGTGCCAACGAAATGAGGGCCACGGGCGTCAGATTATGATCCATTCCTCCATTAAATTGCAGCGAGCCTGTAAGCGTGCCTTTGGCGACCTCATAGTCTTCCATCGTTGCCTGGGCGAGTCCTAGCAAAACACCGTTCCAAGCGCGAAATAAAGATCCTGAACCTCGCGCAGTTGACAACGCTGATACGATCTCACTGGACACGGGTGAGTACTTGGCAGTCGCCCCCAAGATGTTCCTTCTGCGATGAAGGGCGAGCGCGGCACAGCGCATGATCTCCTGTACATCGACATTTCGCTGTTCGGGCGGTTCTACAAGCCCGCCTTCGACAAAGGCCCTAGCCGCGTCCAGACGACCAAACAACGTTGACATGCCGCGTGGTATATTGGCAACCGCGCCTTGCCTCTTCGGTACGCCCCAGCTGATCTTCGCTCGTTCCAGAATGTCTTGCCTGGCAGTAATAATGTCCGGCGGTTCGACTCGGCCCTGCCAGTCTTCTTTTAATTGTGAAACGTAAAGGTCCAGAGCCTGTTCGTAAAATTGGAGCGCGTTGGCGTAGTCCCCTAAATGGTAGTAGCATTCGCCAATCATGGTTTGATAACAAACCGAATCCAAATAGTACTTGTCGCCGACGTGATAGGCTGACTTCGATCCGCGATTGAAGTCGCCACCCGCATTCATATAGTCTGCACTATAGAACTCACGAAACACGTTGTAGTATCTGTCGCTGGGCAGACTCGAACCACCGACTCCGATTTGAGCCCGGGTCGAATTGGAAACTCCCAGGACCAACATTACGCCGATGACGACTGGAAACTTTCTGTGCCACATCATTACCTCCGCCTGTCCATTGAGACTTTTAACCAAGCCAATCAACAGAGCAGACGACTGAAACTGCAAAAGACTGCTATCAGAAAATTCATGCGCTTTGATCAGCTGATTGCCAGCAGCATCTGCCGACAGGACCAACGACCTTGCCCAACGACGTTGGTAGTTGCTCTAAGTTTACCAGACTCGTCAGTTTCAGGACAAATGTGCTGTCAATG
>JAHEJI010000160.1 GCA_024638965.1 Planctomycetaceae bacterium | reverse complement strand
TTAAGCGAGTTTGCAAGGTCTTGTTCGTTGATCAATGCCCCTCGACTGGCGTTAATCAAAATCGAAGTCGGCTTCATTTTGGCCAACAGTTCTTGATTGACGAAACCACTCGTCTCCGGTGTCAGCGGACAATGCAAACTTATGACGTCAGACTCGCGAAAAAGGGCATCGACATCAAGCCATTCGAAATCGGGATAAGTCAGCGGATTTTTTTGGTTACGTGAATTTGCGACGACTCTCATCCCGAATGCGTTGGCAAGATTGGCGGTCGCTCTCCCGATTCGGCCAAGTCCGACGATGCCCATCGTCTTTCCAGCGAGTTCAAATATGTTTGTATTCCAATAGCTGAAATCCAGACATCGCGTCCAATCGCCAGCGCGAACGGACTGGTCATGTTCTGAAATCCGGTGAATCAGACTTAACAACGCAGCAAAAACATGTTGGGCAACAGCATTCGTGCCATAAACCGGAACGTTTGAGACGGGAATTCCTTTTTCTCGCGCCGCTTCAACGTCGATCACGTTGTACCCCGTTGCCATAACCGATATGAACTTCAGCCGTTGTAGACGCCCGATCAATTCTCTGTCGATGACAGCTTTATTGGCAATGATAATGTCAGCTTCTCGCGCACGCTCGAAAATCAGATCCGCCGCCGTACGGTCGTAGACCGTCAAGTCGCCAAGGTTCTCCACAGAAGTCCAGGGGTTGTCGCCCGGGTTCAAAGTGTAGCCATCCAATACAACGATTTTCATTGCGAGTCTCTTTTTACGCATTCAAAATTCCGCATTCCGCATTCGAACGTTCTATCGAAACACGACGCGGTAAGCGACGTAGGCGAGGAAGCATGTCCACAGGGAAAATAAAATCACGCTGAGCCAAAACGCCGATTTGCGTTTTGGGGGTTCACTGGGAACAAAGGCGGACTCTTGAGAATCATTGACAGATTCGTCGGCCGGCTTCGCGGAGGCGGTTTTCGAATCGACAGGCGGTTTGGCACGCTGCCTTCTCTGTTTGCCGGCCAAAATCTCAATCCATTGAAAATCTGAGTTGGTGATGATCAGCGACGTTGCGCAATTGAGCTGCAACAGATCTCAAAATTATTGTTAAAGACTTCGTCGAAATCAAAAACGTTGTCAAAATGCGAACGCCGATCCTGACTGGATTTTTTCATGATTCCAATGCTGATCATGTTGTACACAATATCGCCGAAGCATTTGGTCTCATCGATTCCCCAACTGTATAAGACAACCTGGGCCATGTAGCCAAACTGATTCAACGCGTACTGGCGAATTGCCTCGCAAAGCTGTTGACCGGTCAGGTGTCGTTCAACCTGCGAATGTTGGATCTTGGACAATTGCAGTTCCGGGTCCTGACAGGTCCCAAGTTCCATCGAGTCCGAAGCAAAAGCCAGCGCTTCCTGAATGAAACGATACGCCTCGATCGGATACCTTGAATCTTGTTCAACCAATTCGTAGAGAGAATAGGAGTCGTCTGACATTGGGAAACCAGAAAGCTAAAACGAGGGATATTGAAATGTTACCAAGAAAAAGTCAGATTTGCTTCGTAATTTGACACTTTTTTTGATTTGTGGGATACCAAAAAACTGCTGGCTCAAGCCTTATTCGGGTGGTTGATTTGAATTCCCCTCGCCTCGCCCCCCTTTTCGGCGGCGGCCGCCACGACGACGAGATCGACGCTTTTTTGGTGCACTTTTTGCCTCAGACTCTTCCCCTTCACTCGACACTTGATCCGAATCATTTGAATCTAGCGATCGGTTTGAATCCTTGTCCTTCACAGCGTTGCTGGACTGCTGTTTGCCACGATCCTTTACCGAACTGTTTCGTTTGGATGGATCTTTTTTGCCGTTGGACTTGCTAATGACGCTCAAAACTTCGCTGGCGTCAATTAACATTCTTCGATGATCTTCCGTTTCAATCAATAGCTGTTCTACCAACAATTGTTGAGCGATAACCTTTGCTTTGCCATCGCGTGTCACAATTTGCGAGCCAATTCTGGGTAGCGACTTTTGGACTGCCTCGTAATGGTCAAACTCGTATCGAAGACAGCATTTCAATCGCCCACAACGGCCGGAGATTTTGGTCGGATCGAGCGTCGCTTTTTGCAGTTTTGCCATCCGCATTGAGACCGGAGGCATGCTGACGAGGTGATTGTTGCAACAGACCGGTTGCCCACAGTCTCCGTAGTCGGCCAGCAATTTTGCCTCGTCGCGAACGCCAATCTGCTTCATCTCAATCCGCGTCTGAAATTCGCTAGCGAGCAATTTGACTAGATTTCTGAAGTCGACACGTTCTTCGGCAAGGTAAAAGACGATCATCCTTTCGCCGCCGAACAACTGCTCGACATCAACCAGACTCATATCGAGCCCCAGTTGATCGACATATTTTTGACAGGTCTGGATGTTTTTTTTTCGGGCATTTTCCAGATGGGAAACTTCGTTAGCGTCGTCATTGGAAACCTGTCTAAGAATTTGCCCGGTCGGAGGATCATCCAAGTGAGAAAGCGCATCGTCGTGAGCTTCACACAAAACCTGGCCAATCTCAAGTCCACGATTTGACCTGACAATAACTTCCATTCCGCGACGATATATTTCATCGCCACGAACACCCATCAAGCCAAGGCTTCGCATCGAACCGTAACGGACAATGTACTTTGACAACCGCTGGGCTCCATCTGAAAACTGACAAGGATTAACCAATGAGACGGTGGGTGTCCGAGATTTAACAGAACCATTGTTGGCACGTAATGCCTTTAAGACAAGCCATCTTCGAACGATAAGCTCGCCAGTTTAGTCGCTACCAGGTAACCAAAGCTTACTCGTAGCAGGTTCCTCGACACCGGATTGGGCAGGTGCCGTGCCCTCTTGATCCGGCGTCCAGACACCGCTGGAATCCTCGACTGCGACGGTTTCCATTTCCGGTCCCGCGGATTGCCGATCAAGTAGACCAAACCGGCTCAAAACTCGAGTCAATTGAAATTCAACGTTTGGCTCGCGTAAGTGATGGGCCTGGATTCGCTGCAACAATCCGGGAAGTTTGTCGGTCATACCGCGAACCATTCGCATTTCAAGTTCCTGGACGAGGTAGATTCCAAGCGGGCGGCCTGCCTCTTTAGCTTCGGTTTTCGCCTGTTGCAATAATGCAAAAGCCTTTTCCTCATCTTCCGTCAATTGAGCTAACATTGAGAGGCTAACATCCCGCGGGACTCGCTCATTCAGATGTTCGCGATTCAGCAGTTCAGGAATGAGCTTTTGAAGCACGGCAATGTTTGCGATCGCCATCGCCTCAGCGTGAAGCTGAAGTAAGTGATCGTCGGTAAGTTTTTCGAATTCAAGATACTGTTGCCGGAGTGGAGAGATCGCAGCATCATCAAGCTCATTTGGATCAATGGATGGCAACTGCGAAACACCTAACTGATCGCGCAATCCGGTTACGGCTGAACGATCAGAAACCTGCGCGTCGGGCGACTGTTCTAAATGGAGAATCAATGCACTAAGCTGAATCTCGTAACCACCGTTCTGAGCAGCATCGCGCGGCGACATGCCATCGAGAATGCTAAACTGAATCCCCGCCCATCCGTCGTAAAGCAAGCCCCGGCGTTGTTCGTCCATCAGTTCCGTGTGTTTCTCTTTGGTAATCCCTTGGGGCAATTGCCAGTTCCAACTGAGCACATCTGCAACTTCGGTGGTTGTTCCCAATATCGTGTCCCTGCCGTCGCCGGCAATCCCATCCTTGAAAATATCAACAAGATCTCTCGCAAGGCCATTAAATTCCTTGTTTCGCGTCGTGATCCACTCCAATCGCGCCGGACGATCCGTTTGCTTTCCGTAAAGCAGAATCTCACCGGTCACACTGGAAACATTCTCCAACGTCAAATCTTCAGCGTTTTCAACTCTGGCACGGTCAAGGAAATAATAACAGGCCCGAGGGGCTGGCCCTTCTTCAAAAGGGTCTGTCTCAAGTGGAGCAAGGGCGGACAACCGGGGAGACGAAACTGCCGTTTCCGACACCAGTTCAAAATCGCTGATTTCGTAAGTTGTTCGAACGATGTCAAAGAGATCCGTCATCGGCTCAGTTGCAAAAACCTGTGCCAAAGCCTCTGCCTCAATGGCATCCCAAGTGGAAACCGACTCGAGTTTGCTGTAGCGCCGCCACGAGTCGGCCATGGATTCCACGTTGCCGAGAAACGAATTCAAAACGGCAATGGCGTGAACCACGATTTTTTCGTCAGGGTAGAGCTTATCGAGTCGATGAAGAAACTGAAGTGCTTTTCTGAATTGTCCGCGATCCATCGCCCGAATGACATTTGCGTATTTCGGCCCCCATTCCTTGTCTTCTGGTGGCTGTGCGATGCGGTAATCGTGTTTCAGCAGGATAGAGGCTTCCGGAATCCGAAAAGTCTCGTACAGCATTCTCTGTAATTCTTCATCAGCCTGGTCCTTGAGAATGTTTGCAAACTGCAGATGGGCTCGAGCGGCCAACACTTGCCCTTCACTGAACAGCAAAAGACCAACCATGCGAAATGCATGAGCCACCGTTAACGGAATTTGATTCCCGGTAATTGCATCCATGGTGTCCTGAAGAAACTCGACCGCCTGTTTTGAATCGCCTTCCGCGACGGCGATCAGAGCCTGATGTTGATGGCCAATCGGCTGATCCGGATTCGCCTGCATATACAGATCATTCGAGGCTTTGGCTTTCTCAATTTCACCCTGGGAAATAAGAATATGCGTTTGAATCGTCAACAGACAATTGAGTGGTCCGTGTTTCTCGATTACACGCTCTAACTGACTCAACGCAGCGAGCGGTTGGCCACCTTTGTTTTTGGCAACGATCTCATTCAAATCGTTGACAACATCTTTGCCACAGCAAAACTTGATTTTCTTGCCGGAGTGGCACGGGCAATGTTGGTATACGTCGATGTCCATATAATAAGCTCCGCTCAATTGGGCGGCCTGAATTGTCAATTGAATGTTGGCCGTACGATCGCTTGAATCGCGCGCAAAGTACGGTCTCTTAATCAATAAATCTAGGGCAATAAAGTCCGATTCGAAACCCCTACGGCAAATGAATAGTACGAACAAAGTCGAATCAAAGCAAAATCAGCCGGTTTCAAGTTGGTCACTTAGCCACCTTAACAACGTCGGCCACGCGCTCAGTGAGACGGCTGCCCGGATGCCGGACGCGATCGCTGTTGCCGCTCCCAACAAAAAAGTATCCAGAAAATCTGGAAAGGTGATTTACGATCGAGTTTCGTTTCGCGATCTCGAAGCTCACAGCAATCAGATCGCCAACGGGTTTCAAGGACTTGGCGTCGAAGCTGGCACGCGGCTGGCGCTGATGGTACCGCCAGGAATCGAGTTTGTGGCTTATGTGTTTGGGTTGTTTAAGGCTGGAGCCGTTATCATCCTGATCGATCCCGGAATGGGTCGCAAAAACATGGTGCAGTGTTTATCCGAAGCGGAACCGCAAGGCATGATCGGAGTCTCGCTGGCTCAAACCGCTCGCCTAATTTTTCGACGCCGCTTTCCCAAATGTAAAACCAACGTCGTAGTCGGCAAAAAATATTGGCCCGGTTGCCATTCGGCTGAACGATTTCGATCGCTGTCATCCAAGTTCGAGCCGTTGCAAACATCTCGTGAAAATGAAGCGGCCGTCATCTTCACGACGGGAAGCACAGGCCCCCCAAAAGGCGTGTTGTATCGACATCGAACGTTTCTAGAACAGGCTGAACAGATTCGCGACTATTTCGAAATCGAGCCTGGTTCGACGGACGTATCGGGATTTCCTCTGTTTGCCCTGTTCAATACGGCAATGGGAACCACAACCATTTTTCCTGAAATGGACGCGACCCGACCTGCCGAAGTTCATCCACCAAACATCATCAGCGCCGTCAACGAGTTTGCCGCCAATCAGTCGTTCGGATCACCTGCACTTTGGAATACGGTTTCCATCTATTGCGAAACAAATGATATCCGATTGCCAACGATCAAACGAATTCTTTCCGCAGGCGCACCAGTGCCTGCGAACGTGCTGCAACGCATAAAAAAAATCATCGCAACTGATGGTGAGGCATATACACCTTACGGTGCCACTGAGGCGTTGCCTGTCGCCTGTAATTCGGCCAGCGTCGTCCTGAACGAGACCGCCCAGAAAACCATCCAGGGCGCCGGGACTTGCGTGGGTTGTCGGTTTCCAAAAATGAACTGGAAAGTCATTCGAATCTCGGATGAGCCGATCGATGACATCGCGAACTCGGAAGAGTTAGCCCACGGCGAAATAGGTGAGCTGATCGTGCAAGGCGCGGTCGTCACGGATCAATACGTGACCCGTACCGAAGCGAATGCACTTCACAAGATCAAGGATGCCGATTCGTTTTGGCATCGGATGGGCGACGTAGGCTACCTGGATCATCAGGATCGTTTTTGGTTTTGCGGTCGCAAAGGCCATCGAGTGCAAACAGAAAATGAAACGATATTCACGATTCCGTGCGAGGCGATTATTAATACGCATCCTGATATTTACCGAAGCGCGCTAGTTGGCGTCGGCACGGCCGGACACGAAACTCCTGTGATGATCACCGAGCCGTGGAAGGGAAAATGGCCCTCGGACGAACCCGAGTTGTTGAACGAGATACACGAGCTGGCCGCAGGCAACGAAAAAACCCAGAGCATTCGACACTTTTTGTTGCACAAGGCTTTACCAGTTGACATTCGCCACAATTCAAAGATCTTTCGAGAACAACTACGAGCATGGGCGGCAAAGCGGATTTAGACGGGATTTATCACTTAGGCCGGACAAAGTCGCGTATGTGCTTTCCCGGAACAGCGCAAACGCCACTAATTCGACTTGCAAAATGTTTTTGCGTCGTTTCCAGAAAAGCGGCTGCAGTTCCGGCATTACAACGTTTGCTCGTTGCCGGCCTACGACTTGTGAGAAATGCGGATTTAGACGGTTAGCCGTAGTTGCTGACTGAACGGTTTTTTTCAGTTGAGTTCCGAAGGATCCCGGACATTTGTATTAACTATTCACTATTCACTATTCACTATTCACCATTCACTATTCACTATTCACTATTCACCATTCACCATTCACCATTAATTGTTCGACGGCTGCCACCGGCGACCGCGAACCACTCGTAATAATTAATGGTGAACTGCGAATTGCGATTGGTTAATGATCGAACTCGGCAATTCCACACTCCGCATTCCTTTGACCTACGCGTCGCCATAAGGCACATAGTTATCGTCGGGCCGCGGTTTCAAATTGCGTTTCGCAATAATCCTCGCACAAGAATTCCAACGTAAAACTGCGTCATCATTCTCGTCTGAACTCATCTCTTCCGCTTTTTCGAAATGCTCCATTGCAATCCGAAAACGATCATAGGCCGCAAAATCAACTTCGGGCTTGTTGCGAGTCAACATCGATTTTGCGGCACGTTCGTAAATCAGACCTGCATAGTACTCACGCTCATATTCACTGGCCAGTCGTTCCATGTATTGCTTCGCCTCTTTCGTGTGTGCTGAACTACCGTCAAATTGATCGGTCAGGGAGAGGATCAATGTCACCAGGGCTTCCTGATGATCGGGTACGAGTTCGATGATATCCAGACAAATACTCTCCGCGTTTTCAGGATCATTGAGCAAGCGATAGTGCTTGGCTTTTTCCAGCGAAGAATCAATGGCTTTTAGTCTTAATGATTTGAGCGGTTCCATATCGAATCCCCAACAAACGGGACGGCGAAGTGAATTTTTGTGTACCAGGTTAAAACCTGCATTGACTTCAATTACTACTTCCTGGGTTTAAAAATCCGAAACAGTTTCGTCAGCGGGTCGTAGTACTCGTCGACAACCCTTTCCTTAAGTGGAATGATTGCGTTGTCTGTGATTGTAATATTTTCGGGACAAACCTTGGTACAACATTTCGTGATGTTGCAGTAGCCGATACCCTGCGATTTCTTCAGATCTTCCAAACGATCTTCCTCGTCGAGCGGATGCATCTCTAACGCAGCATTGTAGACAAAGAACCGGGGGCCGATAAACTCTTCGTGCTTGTGGTGGTCGCGGAGGACATGGCAAACATCCTGACACAAAAAACACTCAATACATTTTCGAAATTCCTGAACCCGTTCGACATCCTGCTGTTGCATATTCCAGCTTCCGTCTTCGTTGTCGGGCCTCCGCGGCTTAAACTGCTTAATCTTCTTCTTGACTCGATAATTCCAGGACACGTCGGTTACGAGATCCTTCATCAGCGGAAACGCCTTAATCGGCTCGATGGTGACGGGTTCATCGAGATTCAGATCATTCAACCGGGTCATACACATGAGTTTGGGCATCCCGTTGACTTCGGCCGAGCAGGAACCGCATTTGCCGGCCTTGCAGTTCCAGCGAACTGCAAGATCGTTTGCACTTTCGGACTGGATTTGGTGGACAGCATCAAGCACTACCATGCCTTCGGTGACATCGGTTTGGTATTCTTCAAAGTCTCCTGATTCTTTGTCACCACGCCAGATTTTGAAAGTTGCGTCCGCCATTTCGCTTGCTCTTATTTGTGATCGTTAATAACTTGAGTCAGTTCGTCCGGCATTTTGGGAATCTCTTCCAATGCAACCTCCATCTCACCATTTCCGCCCATTCTCAAAACGGTGTTGACGGTGTCGAACTTTTCTTCTTTTTCCTTGTAGTCGTCTCGCGTATGAGCGCCACGGCTTTCTTTGCGTACGGCCGCAGATCGCGCCACTGCTTCGGCCGATAACAACAGATTCTTCAGGTCGAGGGCCGTATGCCAGCCGGGATTGTATTGTCGATTGCCGGGTACAGTAACGGTGGAGGCGAGTTGTTTGAGCGCATCGATGCCCTCAATCGCCAGTTGTAACTCATCTTCGGTTCGAATGATGCCGACTTTTTCCTGCATCATTTCCTGAAGATCGAATTGAATTTGATAAGCTCCGCCTGGATTCGGAGTTCGACTATCGTCTAACGGGGCGAGAGCTTCTCGATGAGCTTCCTGTACGGCTTCGTCGGGAACGTTTCCCGCACCGCGTTCTTTAGCAAATGCGGCCGCATGTTCGCCAGCCAGTTTTCCGAATACGATCAAATCCGAAAGCGAATTTCCACCAAGTCGATTGGCTCCGTGAAGTCCGGCGGCACATTCGCCAGCTGCGAACAACCCCGAAATCGTCGACATCTGGGTTTCGCCGTTGACCCGAATTCCACCCATCACATAATGAGTCGTTGGTCCAACTTCCATCGGCTCTTTGGTGATGTCGATACCGGCAAGTTCCTTGAACTGATGGTACATGCTGGGAAGCTTTTTCTTGATGTGTTCTGCGGCATTGGGGATCTTCTCCTTGATCCAGGCGATATCCAAAAAAGCGCCACCATGCGGGCTGCCGCGACCTTCTTTGACTTCTTTGAGAATGCAGCGGGCGACGTGGTCGCGAGTCAACAACTCGGGAGGTCGGCGAGAGGTTCGATCTGCTTTGGTAACATAACGCCAGCCTTCTTCCGGCTTGTCTGCAGTCGAGCTCTTATAGTTGTCCGGAATATCGCCGAACATAAAACGTTCGCCTTGGTTGTTCTTCAGAATTCCGCCTTCCCCTCGAACTCCTTCGGTAACCAGAATACCTCGGACACTGGGCGGCCAAACCATGCCCGTCGGATGGAACTGCACGAATTCCATGTCGATCAAGTCCGCCCCGGCGTGATAGGCGAGTGAATGCCCGTCACCCGTGTACTCCCAGGAATTACTGGTGATTTTGAATGCCCGACCAATTCCGCCGGTTGCCATAATGATGGATTTGGCTTTAAAAAGCTTGAACTTCCCCAGCTCACGCGAATAGGCAAATGCTCCAGTGACTCGATCGCCATCCTTCAACAGCCGAGTCACCGTACACTCCATGTGGACATCGATGCCTTGATGGATACCGTGATCCTGCAACGTCCGAATCATCTCCAGTCCGGTTCGGTCGCCGACGTGAGCCAATCGTGGATGGGCATGTCCCCCAAAGTTGCGTTGCATGATTTTGCCATCACGCGTTCGATCAAAAACGGCTCCCCATGCTTCCAACTCGCGGACGCGGTCGGGAGCCTGTTTGGCATGCAACTCGGCCATCCGCCAATTGTTGATGTAATATCCGCCGCGCATCGTGTCGGCAAAGTGGGTTCGCCAGCTATCGCGCTCGTCGACATTGGCCAGTGCGG
Organism: Planctomycetaceae bacterium; assembly: GCA_024638965.1. Taxonomy (GTDB): domain Bacteria; phylum Planctomycetota; class Planctomycetia; order Pirellulales; family Pirellulaceae; genus Mariniblastus. The sequence continues at coordinate 3,007 of JAHEJI010000160.1, read as the reverse complement.
CGGCCATTCCACCTTCGGCCATCACGGTGTGAGCTTTACCAAGCAACGATTTACACACCAGCCCGACTGAAATCCCCGCCGCCGAGGCTTCGATCGCCGCTCTCAGGCCTGCGCCGCCCGCGCCGATGACGAGAACATCGTGTTCAATCGTTTCAATATCCGCCATTAAAAAATCCTGAGCGTTTTAGCAAAACTTAGGTGATTAAGTAAATGAAATGTGGTAGTCGGTCCAAATTCCCATTGAACAAAGACGAATGTAGATGTCGGAAAACGCGACCCACACAAGGCTGCACCACGCCCATACCATATGCTTGCGATTCAAACAGCTCACACAGTCATAACATTTCGACCTGGTCGGCGAGCTTGAAAACTTGTCGAGGTGACCACCCACCAAATGCCGGAGCGAATGACAACCAAACGTATACCCGCCCAGCAAGAACACGTTCAAGCACAACACGAGCGTACCGACACCCACTCCGAAGTCTGTAAAATGCCCGTCGCCATCATTGTCGAAGAAGAACCCGCAGCACGCGTCGTAGGAAAGGAAGCCGATAAACAATAAGGCAAAATACAAGAAATATCGGTGAACGTTTTGCAGAATCAGTGGCAACGAGTTTTCACCCAGGTATCCTTTGCGCGGTTCACCGACCGCACAGGACGGCGGGTCGGCCCAAAACGCCTTGTAGTAGGCACCTCGATAGTAGTAACACGTCATACGGAAACCGGCTGGAAACGGCAGGATCAACAAGGCTGGAGAAAACGGTAACCAGGCGGGCCAGAAACCAGGCTGCTCTGCAGCAAACCAGCTGTGATGTGAGTTACCCCAAAGAACCGGCGAATAGAAGGGCGAGAGGTAATTCTGATATTCGAAATGTTCGTTTTGAAACGCGGCCCAGGTTGCATAAACAATAAACGCAGACAGCACACTAAAAACAACCGCTGGGATCACCCACCAATTGTCGCGGCGAAGCGTTTCACCCCAACCGCGTTGTTTAAGACCGGATAAGTCTTCTGCCATCTCGCTGCCCTGGACTATGTAGCTCGTTACCGCGAATGAGGCAAGATTTTCAGCAAGATTCGCCCATTTGTCAATCGTAGCGCGTGTTCAGGAAACGGTGTAAAGCCTGAATCGTGATTCACAAGGCAGAGCAGATCACGTGTTTCAATTTTTGTAAGAGATGGATTTTGGAATGGAGACCGGGTAACTTAACTGCATGACTGAATCAGAATCTGAGGATCGATCGCGGCATTTTTCCGAGGGTAGTTTCTTCGGGGTTGACTTGGCCAATGAATGTGGTCTGCATCTGACGTTTAACGATGTTCAAACTGGCAAATGGGTCGCGATCGAATGTGAAACTAAAATTGCGAAGCGTTTTGAAGGCCCACCTGGCCACGTCCATGGTGGAATAACGTCAACCCTTCTGGATGAGGCGATGGGAGTCTGCTGTTTTAGAAACGGTCACGCTTGTCTTTCGGTTTCCATGCAAACGTTTTGGCACGAACCCGTTCCGATTGGAGGGACGATTCGTATCGAAGCCAATATTGATCGTGTCGAAGCATCCCGAATCCACACGATTGGCCGAATCATCCTGCCCAACGGCAAACGGGCCGTTTCGGCTTCGGCTGCCTATCTCGATCGCCCTAAAGTTTTTGAAAAGATGCTAGACGCGAGAAGCTAGCCCGCTCTTCTACCAAGTCGTAGGCCGGCAACCAGCAAACGTTGTAATGCCGGAACTGCAGCCGCTTTTCTGGAAGCAACGCAAAAAAGTTTGCAAGTCGAATGAGTGGCGTTTGCGCTGTTCCGGCAAAGCACATACGCGACTTTGTTCCGGCCTACGTGAAAAATCCCGGCTAGAGCAGTTCCAATATTGATTTGCACTTGTGTCTTTCTGAACCGAGGCACGCGGTGAAGGCTCCGTGAACCAACGAGAGATTCTTCAGTCGCAAGCTCCTTCAGAATGACAGACTCTGAATACCAATTTTTGAAATGCTCTAGACGCGAGAATGCGAACAAATGAATCGTAACGCCAGTTATTGGAAAAACTAATTGACAATAATATCGAGTGGCTACTCTGAATTTGAAATTGCCTTTTTGCTGTCAACGTAAAGATCAAGCCGTGCCATCGCTAGTACTGCAGCGCTAGTTCAAAATTTATTTAACCACGGCTTGCACTGATTCTACTTGATGTGTGAGCTAACAACGATTGCAGTAACGGCAACCTTGTCGCAATTTCAGAATGAACAACTTTCGTCAAGAAATCCGAGTTCATCAGTGCTATCCATGGTTCAGCCTAGTTCTGTCGTGCTAGTAACCGTCCCTACAACCAATAGATGTTTCATACGATCATTCACCAGCAGTCCAAAGCCTTGTTTCTTTTCCTGAAAAACAGCGTCTCCCATTTCCACAACGTCAGGCTCCAGTGGTGACGGGAGGAAAACGGGTGGCTCGAGCTGCCTTGATTCACTCTGATTGGTCCGTATTGGTTTTACCAGCTCGGTGGTTGGATGAAACAGCGTACAATTCGCATTGCAGATGTAATTCCGCAACCCAAGTCTGCAGGACGCCAGGAGGTAATAGATCTCGTCGATCGAGTTTAACTTGGTCGACATGTGGATAGTGCGCATGAAATGGATCAAGAATCGTCTGTGCGAGGCGATTGTCGAATTGGAGGAACATTCCAGCCAAACCATCGACAACCGATCGGCGTACTGCAACAGCAGTGTTTGATAGCGTCCAAGTCATTGATGTATCGAACCAAATGCCTTCTCAGCGTTGATCGGTCTAAGTTTATTTTCGGTCGTTGCGAGCAGCTGAATCAGCAAAGGAGAAGACAATATCATGAAAACCGAAACAACAATAAGCAAAGCAGTTCAACACAGAGGGGACCACGCTCCTGCGACGTTTTCGCCCAGTTATATGACATAACGAATAGGTTATATAACAATGAAGATTTCAGACCGTCGTGACACCGAGCAAAAACTCGTCATTTAGCATTTAGGTAAGCGT
>JAHEJI010000159.1 GCA_024638965.1 Planctomycetaceae bacterium | reverse complement strand
AGGCGATCGCCGATACGATCCACCAGCATCGCCACGTGTGAAAGAGAAACTGATGTGAACCGATTCTTGCGATCGCCCATGGGATCCAACTGCTGCACAAAATCAATCCGAAAGCGACCACGGCGAAGATTGACAACATCTTATTAATGCTCACTTCAGCCACACTGCGTTGATTGAGCAACCAACACACGGCAGCCGCAGTTGCAATTGCCGTGGCGATCATCTGGAGAATGACGTTGCCCAAATGCATCTGCTCGCGCAAATCAAAAATTCGTCCAAATCGCTCGGGATTCCTTTTCTGATGACAGTATTCTTCGAGTTCATGCCACGAACATTCTTGAAGGATGTGGGCCGCAGTCGCCGCCAGCATCGTGAGCATGAATCCGCCGATCATCAGCCAGAACAGGAGGATCTGGGACACTTATTTCTGCTCCTTCGTTAATTCATCGGAATTATCATCAGGTCCGTCCAGACCACGGTGTTCGACCCCATATCTCGCCAGGTAGTGAGCTTCGGCGACCCGCATTCGCGTGGTTTCCTCGGGAGCTTTGTCGCGTAGTCCAACCAGGTGCAGCGTGCCATGCACAACGTACAACAAAAGTTCGTCGTCAAGTGCAACGTTCAACTCGGTTGCAATCCGATTGGCGGTGTCGGCGCTCGCGACTAACTGTCCGTTGAGCAGTCCAACTTCTTCATCGACATCCAGCACAAAACTGAGTACGTCGGTTTCGTAGTCGTGATCCAGATATCTTTTGTTGAGTGTTTTCATGGTCGGATCGTCGACGATCGCGATACTGATTTCGCCTTGATGAAAACCATGGTCTTCTACAATCATCCTTGTCACTTCAAGCAAAGGCAGTTCGTCGAACGACAAAGATTGTTCGTTGGCAATTTCGATGATCAAAACTGGGGCATTCAATTTAATCACAGACGATGGTTAAGCGGTCTGCTGTTGATCCGGGTATTGGACGCGCGCGTGATACATTGCATTTAGAGATTTTATCAGACTTTTTTGAATCGTGTTAAGTTGCTCGAGGGTGATTGAACATTGGTCAAATTGACCGTCATCAAGCCGTTTCTTGGCAATCTCTCGAACCAGGCTTTCCAGCCGCGCTGGTGTCGGTTCCCGCAAAGCACGGCTGGCACTTTCGACTGCATCGGCAAGCATCATTACGGCAGCTTCAGGCGTTTGCGGTTTGGGTCCGGGATAGCGAAAGTCCGATTCGTCGATTTGAGTACCGTTTTCAGATTCTTCGTTCTGTTGGGTTGCCCGTCTGTAGAAATATTCGACGAGCGTCGTGCCGTGGTGTTGTTCGATCAAATCGATAATCCGCTTTGGCAAGCGATGACTGCGGGCGATTTCTGCACCGTCTTTCACGTGAGCAATGATAACCAGCGTACTCATTGTCGGGACAAGTTCGTCATGTTTGTTAACGCCCCCACCCTGGTTTTCGATAAAGTACTCGGGTTTGCGTAGTTTGCCGACATCATGAAAATAAGCGCCGACTCGACACAACAGTCCATTCGCTCCGATCGAGTCAGCGGCTGCCTCGGCGATCGACGCCACGTTGATACTGTGGTTGTAAGTCCCTGCCGCACGTTGAACCAATTCCTTCAGTAGCGGGTGATTCGCGTCGCTTAGTTCCAACAAACTGATATCGGTTTGAATATCAAAAAGCTGTTCCAGAAACGGTAACAAAGCGGTCATGAAAAGACCGGCCAGACCCGCTCCTCCCGCGTACCACAACGCATCGATTAACAACGCCGGCCCAAGTGGCTGTCCCATCAAGTGATTTACGCCAAGCACGGTCGGGAAAACGACTGCGGCCACAATCAGCCCGATATAAACGAGCTTGGTCCGACTTCGGATGGTGCGGCACATCAACGCGGCCGTCGACGAAGCCGCGGTGAGCACAACGAATTCCCCCAAACCAAATCCATGGGCAACGACAAAAGCGACCGTCACGAGAGCGCTCAGTGTGATCGAAAGCTCGATATTATAGGCGATCGCAATCGTCATCGAAAAAATCACGATGGGAATGATCTCAGATCGCCACTCAACATTAAGCGAGACAATCCAGGCCATCGTAAACGTAAACAGCATCAAACCAAGCAGGATCGCAAAATGCCTGAGATCGGTCAGCAGATTGCGGTCACGATAGTAGAGATATGCACTGGCCATCGAAAACACGGCGCCAAACAAGCCAAAAAAGAAAACCGAGCGGAGCGACTTTTGCCCGATGGTCATGTTCGCGATGAATGCCGTATGTTCCGCTCTGAGCAACTTGATGTCCTCATTGTCCAAAGGTATTCCGCCAGAAATGGCGGACTCATCGCCCTCGAGCGCATCACCTGGCTGGTATTCCTTCATTTCAGGTTTGACCGTTCGCTCTGCCGTCTCTTGTCTCCTTCGAGAATTCGTTTCGTCCCATCTCAAAGTGACAGGCAGTTGGGGGCGAACCCAGTCAAAGATTCGATCAGCAATTAGTTTGTGGTCCGGGAATACTTGCGCCTCCTTGGCGAATTCGGAAAGTAGGCTTTGGTGAATTTCATCACTGGCCTCGACGATTCGAATCTTGGAGACTTCGATTCTTTTTCTGCGATCAAGATTTCCTTTGGGATAAACTTCAACCTCCTGCATACTCCCTTGCCCAAATTCGTGTTCCAGGTCTTTGAGCAGCCCATGTTTGTCGAATTCCAGAAGTGCGTTGGCTACTGTCTTGTTTAACGTTTCCAGTTTTTCGTCGGTCGCGAGCGATTCGATAAACTTGGTAAACGTCTCCTCATTCGGGCCAATCTCGGCGTCGGGTTTGACGTCTTCCGGGAAAAATTTTTTCCACGCTGTCGAATCCAGCTCCGTATACGGTTTCTGTTTTAGCTCAAATAGATCGTCTAAAAGTGCTAACCGGAGTTGTTCCAGCGGCTGTTGGTCGTTTTCGTAAAGGCAAAGGATTTTGCTGCGGGCCTCCCGGCCGGCCTCTTCTGTCTTCTTGTGATCATTGACTTCAAAAACCGTACGCGAATGAAGGTTGCGTAGCGGAGCCTGACGAACGCGATAAGAGAACGGCGGCGCCCATCCGAAGGTAATGATCCAGAGAATCGTGGCCGTCAACACACATAATCCCACACGGATCCAAACGTCAGCGCGATTAAAGAACTCACGAGCCTTGGTGATCGGCGCTTTCGGCGCCGGAAGCATCCAGCGATTGCGGATTGTGGTCGAATTGGACATGAACGCAGAATACTCGAAACGACAATGTTATCGAGGTTGTTCCTTTGTTATTGGAGTGGCTACTCGGAATTGTCCCGCATTTAGTTCGCGCTTTCGCGCTTCTGATTTGGTGAAGATTTCCGTAGGGCCGGACCATTAATCTCATACGCCTCAACGATATCCTGAACCAAACGGTGTCGAACGATATCAGCTGCGGTCAGTTTTGTCACGGCGACTCCTTCAATATTTCTTAATCGTCGCAATGCGTCAGCCAGACCACTCTGGGTCCGCGGAGGCAGATCGACTTGGGTCGTGTCGCCGGAAACCACTATTTTGGACGTATGGCCCATGCGAGTCAAAAACATTTTCATTTGTGCATTTGTCGTATTTTGGGCTTCATCCAGAATAATAAAAGCCTCATTCAACGTGCGGCCTCGCATATATGCAAGCGGAGCAACCTCAATGACATCGCGTTCCACTAGCTGTTGGACTTGATCGTAACCGACCATCTCATGGATGGCGTCAAGAAGCGGGCGGAGATACGGGTTGATTTTTGCTTGCAGGTTGCCTGGCAAGTATCCTAGGCTTTCACCCGCCTCGACCGCGGGTCGAACCAATACGATCTTTCTGACCTCTTGATGTTTTAAGGCTTCGACGGCCATCGCCACGGCAAGATAAGTCTTGCCTGAACCAGCGGGACCGATCGCAAACACAAGATCGTTGTTGCGCATTGCTTCCACGTATTTCGCTTGGCCCGGAGTGCGTGGTCGGATCTCACGTCCAATGTCGAGAATGTCGATTGACTTGATCGAAGGCGATGGAGCAGCTTCACCCGTCACTTGGGCAATCGTCTGGTCAAAAAGATCCGGAGTCAGGTTCCCTTTTCGACGCACAATTTCAGTGAGCATTTCGATTGCATCAGTAGCCTGGGCAACCGAGGCATCGTCTTCGCCTGTAACCCGTATTTGCCCGTCACGATGCGTTATGTTTACTTGGAACTTGTCTCGCAATCGCCGAAGATGTTGGTCCTTGGCTCCGAACAAGGGCAGAACCAAATTGGGTTCTACCGAGGAAATTGTCGCTTCGGTCATTAATTAGGCGATGGCTTTTGTACACCGCACCTGGAACACGAAATAATCTGCGTTTGGAAACTATAGCTAATTGTTAACAACAGCGCTCAACTTGTCAGGTTGGCTGTAAAATCGGCGTAGGGTTGTGTTAAGCATCGGTAATGCGCCACCGGAGATGACCCTATGGTGATTACAATCCGGAAAACCCAACCACGCTGGCCGCTGATCGACAGCGGGCGGGCGATGGTAAATTTGCCCCATGGATCGCAAACCCATTATCTGGGAATTGGGGGGCGAGACTAGTCCTACCCAAAAAATGCTTTTTTTTAATTTGAATTGGTGATTAATCCCAACGACCGTTTGGGCGTTATATCCAAAGGAAATAGGATACTGGCGTCGCAAAAACGAGCGAGTCCATGACATCCAGAATTCCCCCCAATCCTGGCAGCCACTTACTTGAGTCCTTGCAATTAGCGTCGCGCTTAAATAGCGACTCTGCCAAATCTCCAGCCATTCCCGCCAGCGTGATCAACAGCCCGTACAACAGAAACCACCAATTGGGTTTTTCGATCTCGACCTCGAAAATGAAGGGTGCGACAAGAAACAAAACAATCGCCGAAGCTAACCAGGCACCGAAGACGGAGCCAATCGCTCCTTCGAGAGTCTTTTTTGGACTTAGCGTTGGCGCGATTTTGTTCTTTCCAAATGTCTTTCCAAAAAAGTAAGCGAACGAATCCGACATCTTGACCGTTGCCATGAGCATGATGATTGACAACAGTCCTATTGCATTTGAGTCGTGAACGGTTCGGTGAGCCGCCAGGAATCCAAACAGCATGAACAAGTAGCCAAAACACAACGCGTAGCGAGCCAGTCGATCCGTGACGATGCCCGGCTTTTTCTCGACATCGGACGGATTTCGGTCGAACCAGAACATTTCATGAAAAAACACCATCACGACCGCGATCACGATTCCAGAAACAGCCCAACCGAACTTTCCAATCGGACAGTCGGCCGGATAATCACTCCACAGAAGCGGGATACAACACACGCCGGTCATCGTGGTTGTCGCGATCGCAGCCAGTGTCGTATTCAACGGTCGCTCTTCGGTGGACCACATCCGGATCAGTTCAATACTGGCCGTGCAAGCAAGTATCAGGGCGAACGCAGCCAACAGCAGACCGGGACGGCCAAGTCGAGCATCGGTTCCCAACTGGTAATCCAGCCAGACGAGAATCAGCATCGCCGAGATAATAATCGCGGCAGAGAATAACCGCTGTCCTAACAAATTGTTACTCCTGAGTTTCTAAGCCACCAAATCTTCTGCGGCGATTGGAGTATTCGCGAATTGCGGTGTGGAAGTCCAAGATCGAAAATTCCGGCCACAATTTTTCCGTAACCCACATCTCCGCATAACTGATTTGCCACAACAGGTAATTACTGATTCGCATTTCTCCTGCTGTTCGAATCAGCAGGTCGGGATCCGACATCCCCGCCGTATAAAGATGATTGGAAACCAGTTCTTCGTTGATCTCATCGGGTGCAAGCTGTTGTCGCTGAATCTTCTCACCAATCCGGCACATGGCATCCACAATCTCAGCTCGGCCGCCATAGTTGATTGCGAGACACAGGCAGGGCCCGGAATTGTGTGCCGTCATGTTGACCGTTCGATCCATTTCCTCCTGGATTTGGTCGGGAATACGATCTCGCCGGCCAATGATTTTCAGAACGACGTTATTCTCAAGTAGTGTTTCCCGCTCCTGAATCAAATATTTTTGCAGCAGATGCAACAGAAAATCGAGTTCGTCTGGTGGCCGCTTCCAGTTTTCGCTGGAGAGACAATACAACGTCAATTGTTCGATTTGCAGTCGCGCACATTCTTCCGTAATCGAGCGGACTGTCGTTGCGCCCTGTTGATGGCCGACCACGCGTGGAAGCGACTGACGTTGAGCCCAGCGGCCATTGCCATCCATAATCACGGCAATATGTCGCGGCCGTTTTTCCTTCGGAACATCCAATTCCAATTCGGCTTTGGATCCAATCGGAGATGTCATGGACTGTTTCTTTTCGGAAGGGACTCAAGCGGTTTTTGCGTTAAGAGCATTAGACAACGAATGGGTCGAATCCAGCAAGATCGTCTGTTCCCGGTCGGGGCCCACAGAAATGAATTCGATGGGGCAGCCTGCCAATCGCTCAAGATGCTGCGCGTACGCGATCGCATTGACGGGCAAATCATCCAGTTTCCGAGCTCCCGCGACATCCTGTTGCCAGCCAGGGTACGTTTCATAAACAGGCTTGATTCGGCGCAAATCTTCCAGGTTGGCCGGAAAATGGTCGATCTGCTCGCCATCAAGTTCGTAGGCCGTACAGACCTGGATTTGCTCAAGCTCGCTTAAGACATCAAGCATCGTAAGTGCGATTGAAGTGACACCACCCAAACGTCGAGTATACCGAACGGCGACTGCGTCAAACCAACCACAACGGCGGGGGCGACCGGTCGTTGTGCCATATTCGTTTCCCATATCACGGATGTGTTGTCCGATTTCATTATCCAGTTCAGTGGGATAGGGTCCGCCGCCTACTCTCGTCGAATAGCTTTTGCAGACCCCGATTATCTTAGTTAAAAAACTTGCCGGGACGCCAGACCCGGCCGAAATCCCAACGCCGGAACTATTGCTGCTGGTAACAAATGGATAAGTCCCGTGGTCGACATCAAGTAACGAGCCTTGGGCGCCTTCGAACAAAATCTTTTTGTTGTCATCGACCGCATCGAGCAGAATTCGCGTCGTGTCCGCCACCAAGGGTAACAGACGCCGGGCATAGTCGCTGTATTCAGCGATTATTTTTTCAGCATCCAATTCCACAGGATCTGAGCTGACCCCTGCGAGCGAAGCAATTTTGAATTGCGTGACCTGACGCACTCGATCGGCGAAATTGGGCTGGCCGAGATCGCCCATCCGAATCGCAAAGCTGCGCCCGACTTTGTCCCGGTAGCAGGGTCCGATTCCTCGGAGCGTCGTGCCGATGTTTTCATCACCTTGAAGAATCTCGTTCCAAATCTGATCTTCCAAGACGTGCCAGGGCATCACGACATGAGCACGTTGGCTGATCCTCATTCTGTCAGTGACGTCGATTCCTCGCTCCGCAAGCATTTCGATTTCTTTGAGGATGGTCGGGGGATTTATCACGACCCCTGGAGCGATCAAGTTGAGAACGCCAGCATTGATGATTCCGCTGGGGACATGATGAAGTTTATAGACGGCGTCACCAATCACAACGGTGTGGCCTGCATTCGCACCACCTTGATAACGAACGACCAGATCCTGACCCTCGGTGAGAAGATCGACGAGTTTGCCTTTAGCTTCGTCTCCCCACTGTAGTCCAATTACGCACTGTCCTGGCACGCCTCACTCCTGGTTCTTACTTTCAGTTGGCAAGCCCGAGCCTGCGGGCTGTAATGTCGTCGATTTCATTCTCTATTTTTGAATCAAATTCCGAACTGTAAGTGAGCACTCATCAATCTCTCGCTTACCCGGATTTCGCATCACCAAGGGAAACGCGCTGCGTAAGTCTTCAAGCTACGTTTTTTTAGCCTCGAAAACACGCCAGCAGTTAGCTCCATCTGAAACAGAATTTCTTAGCGATTGCCATCATGGCAATCCCGGGCAGAATTGTAAGCCGCGATTGAGCAGCTTAAAAACCGCTCCACGAAACGCCATGTCGCGATTGTTGCAAAATAAGCTCAGCGGGAAAGTCTACGATTTACAGTCGTGAATGGTCAACCAGCATGCTATCTTTAGGGGTTACCTGTCTGATGATTCGTAACTAAACGAGGTTTCTGAGCCCCTATTTTCAACGACTAAAATGCACCGAAAAAAAATCTGTCTTTTGTTGACCGGTCTCACGGTTTTATGGCTTGTGCCCGCGGTTTGCTTTTCACGGGAAGGCGGAACCGTCAAAGGCAAAATTGTTCAATCGGACCGAAGTGGTTTCGATATTTCTTTTGCCGATCTTGAACTTCGGCTTATACAGCAGTTCGAATTGCACAAGCCTCCGCTTCCCGCTAATTGGGACAAAATGGATATCAAGCAACGCGAAGCCTGGATGAGCGGGTTTCGCGAGTCGGATCAAGGTAAGAAGCTGATCGCCAATAACCAAAAAATTCGGGATGGCGCAAGTGTTTTTGATGTCAAGGTCGAGAACGACGGCAGATTCGCTGTGTATGATGTGCCGCACGGTCGCTATGGGTTGAGAGGACGAGTCGACAAGGAGTTGAATAATCGAAAATTCGCTTTCGAAATCTTCGGGCAAATCGAAATACTCAAGGATGTCGATGAGTTGGTACTCGATCCAATTATGATCATGGTCACGCCGTTACTCGAAGTAGGCCAAACTGCTCCTGAGTTTAAGGTGAAGACGCACGACAATTCTGGTCACTTGGTCACTGATCAGTTTCGTGGCAAATATCTGTTTCTGAACTTTTGGTCAACCGAGAGTCCGCCGAGCGTTGAGTTTCAAGTCGAAGTCCAGAAAATGCTTGAAGCACTCGAAAGCAAGCAGCCGTTAGAAGTTCTTTCGGTAAGCATTGACACGAAACGCGATACGGCGATCACTCACATTCGTCGTCATAAATTGAGGGGACGCCACGGGTTTACTGACGGGTGGCACCACCGCATGCTCGAAGACTTCGGCGTCCGCGCTATTCCCTCACATTGGCTGATCGGACCCGATGGAAAAATCATCATGACGCACATGGATTTTCGACGCGCATTTTTGTCGGGTCAGCCTGACTTGGCGACAATCATCGGTGACCGGATCCAGGGCAAAGATCAACCGACACCAGCAGATGGTCGGTAGGCGGTTGGTCTTCACTGGTTTCTCTTTGCCCGTGGATGTGCCAGATCGTAGGCTTTGCGTAATCCGGCGGTACTGACGTGTGTGTAGATTTGTGTGGTTACCAGACTCTTGTGTCCGAGCAGTTCTTGAACGCTGCGAATGTCGGCGCCCCGGTCCAAAAGATGAGTGGCGAAACTGTGTCGCAAAGTGTGTGGCGACGTTCGCGTGTCCAAGCCGGTAAGTTTAAGATATTTCTCAAGCATTCTCCCGACACTTCGCGTCGTCAACCGTTTACCGAATTTGTTAACGAATACTGGTGAGCCAATCCCGGTAGGTTCCCCTTTCGCCAGTTTTCGTTTCCGCAGCCAACGTTGCAAGGCTCGCACCGCGTATTTCCCGAGCGGAGCCAGTCGTTCGCGTTTGCCTTTACCGCGAACCGTGACGAGACCCTCTTCAAAGTCGATATCATCGACGTTGGTCCCAACCAGTTCACTCACCCGCAGTCCGGCCGAGTACAGCGTCTCAAAAATCGCCCGATCCCGGAGTCCCATTGGAGTGTCTTTCGCAGGTGAGTCTAGCAACTTGCCGATCTCTGCACCCGTCAAGAAATGTGGAAGTTTGCGATCACGACGAGGATTTCGAAGGGGCTTGGCAGGATTGTGATCACAGAGCCCATCTCTTTGGCAGAAACGGAAAAAACTTCGCAGTGAGGCCATGCGACGAGCGACCGAAGACTTTGCATAACCCGCTTCATGCAGGGCCGCCACGTAGGTTCTCAGATCCAGGGGAGTAATCTCGGAGGGGCGAGGCTCTCTTCCCAGCGACTCGCTCAAATACTCGAACAGGATCGCAAGGTCTTCTCGATAGGACTTGATCGTCAGGTCTGACGAGTTTCGCTCTACCTTCAGGTATTTCAGATAGCGTTGAATAGCCTGGTTCATCGGTAAGCGGAATTCAATCCTGCCGGCTGGTACGCTTATTAAAAGTTGGGTTCTTCACCGGAAAGCAGATCGCCAACCTGGGGGTATTCGAAACGATCTTTGACCGGGTCGACCTGGGAAGTCTGCTTTTTCATGTTGCGAACTTTTTGGCTGAGCACCGCGGCGTCGTACCAGGAAAAACTAAGTTCTGAATTCGAAGCATACCGACCAAGCGTTCTCAATGCTTGCCCCTTGTTTTCGTCATTGAACAGAAAAAGATATCGTTCTTCTCCCTTAACCAATGCCAGTACGTTGATGTCGTCGGACACAATTCCCCCTTGTCATCCCTTGTTGCTTTTTTGCCGTCCAATGGCGAGCCAAAAATCGCATTTGTTGGTTAGGCGTCAGCCAGTGAGCTATTTGATAAAGAGTTCTATCGGTTCAACTTCGGGGATTTCAACAGGTCGTTTTCAGGAACAACAAGACAAATCAAAACCGAAAGTGCATTTGCGCAACAATCGGAACTGTTGCTCTGCTGGCATTCCAATAACAAAACTAGATGCCCTAATTCGAATGATCCGAAACCCTCCTCATTGATAGAACCGCCACGGATCGCAGAATGCATGGGATCCATTTCAAAATGCTTGCGGTTCAGGCGGAGAAATTGGCTAGCAAATGGCGAAATTTAGAATGCCGTTTAAAGCAAAATCAGACGCTGGTTGAAAACAGTGATCGCTTAAAGGGCGTCTGATCAACTGACTATTTCGACAGCCGACGAGCCAACGCTTCCATTGGAATCGCCGTGACTTCCGTTGTTGCGACCAAGTCGGTACGCAATATATCGACTTCTTTTTTAGTCGAAGGTAATGAGAATTGAACGATAAATCCACCGATCTGAATGCCTTGAGTCTCGTAAACAGGCGGCCAGAAGTCTTCCGCGCGAGTCGCAAGGGCTCGCGCAAGCAGTCGTGTTGCTCTCCCCGAAAACCCACCCAGAACCATTTCCAGTCGTCCTTGGGATTCGCGGTGAACGTAAAAAACGAATGCGACCTCTTCTTTCGGACTGTTATTTCCAAAACACTTCCATGTGCCATCTGCACATTCCATGTAAATACCCGGGCCCAGGTCCTTGTCGTTTTTACTTAGTTTGAGTCCGCCAACAATGGATTCTGGATGTGGATCGCGGTCTCGATATCGGAGAAAGAAAGGGATGGATCGTTCGGTCGCATCGTCGACGTTCTCCTGTGATTCGAACGGAGTGCTGTTGAAGGCTCTCGCAAGTACAATTTCGACAACGGGATTACTCTTGGTGCTACCGACGCCGACGATTGCCTTGTCGCCTTTTGATTCCGAAAACTCCCTGTAAACCATCTCGGCTCGGCGGATAACTTCTTCATTGGACGCTTCCCCAGGACTCCAGACGAGCGATTGTTTCAAATGTTCCGGTTGCGGAACTGTTTCGGCCATCGAACTGGCCGCCGTGCTATCGCTCTTGCGAAGCTTGGCAGTCCCGCCAAGCGTAGTCACACCGTTGAGCAACTCGCCCATCAGAACCGAATCGGACGCAACGACGAACGAGATCTCGGAGTTCGTTTCCGAAACATCGCGGCGGACGCCAATACACATTTCGAGCCGTTTTCGTCTGGCCAAAAGTTCCCAGAAGTTCTCCGGTTCGACGGCAAACAACGCGCCCGGGAGCTGGTCGGCCGTTGCATGGCCTTGTTCAATCAGGTAGTCACACAATCGAGAAAGTGCTTTCAAAGGGATGTATTTCACCTCGTTTTTGAGCAAGGCGGCGACTTGATGACGATCTAGCCCCGTATACTCGACGATTGACTTGATCGTCCCGGGCCGTTTTCTTGGATCAGGAACATGTCCTAATAATTCGGCCAACCGAAAACTGTATTGCATTTCACTTCCTGCCAGATAACGCAAAGCGGACGAAAATCATAGGGTGGGAGGATCAACGTTAAATCTAGGATATGCGTAACAAAGTCAAATTCAACCCCCTAGATCGCAATAGTGGAGATTCTCCCGTTAAAAACAACCAACCCGCGGTGATAGCCCGACTCCTGGAATCAAAAAACCCATCTGGAATGACTCATTGCGTTCTGGTACTTTTCTCGCCTCAATCAACATCAGGTAGTGGCAGTTTTGGATTCTGCCGAGACGAGGAGTCTATTTTCGATGAAAACAGTTAAAGCTTCCTTGCTATGTATTGTATTTTTGGGGTTGGTTTTCTCGACCAGCGATACGTTTGCTCAAAAAGGCAGATTCAATCTCCCCTTCCGAAAATCAAAGCCTCCGGTCGATACGGAGGAAGGATTGGAGCTTCGACAGGATTGTGGGCCGTGGCTCATTATGTGTGCTTCCTTCGTCGACGAAGATGGTGAGCGGCAGGCCAGAAACCTCGCGCAAGAACTACGTTCCAACTACAACTTGAAAGCCTATACCTATCGCCACCAATTCAAACTGTCCGAGTCAGTTCAGGGTTTGGGATGGCAACTTGCCGAGAATCCAGCAGAAAAGCCAGTTGCCAAGCGGATGAAGCCAGCTCGGGTAACGCACTTCGAGGAAATTGCCGTCCTCGTGGGAGATTTCCCAACGGTCGAAGACAATCGTGCTCAAAAGACTTTGAAGCAAATCAAGATGCTTCAGCCAGAATCTCTGGCGAACTTCGATCCAAGCCGCGGTAGCGCGCAACAACTAAGATATTATCGAGAAATCGTCAGACAAATCAGCAGTGATTCCGAAAGCAAGGAGAAGGGTCCACTGTGTGCGGCGTTTTTGCTGCCAAATCCCATGCTGCCGGACCAGTACTTTGCGGCCAATAAAATTGATCATTTTGTGATCAATCTCAACAAGAAAGTAAAACACAGTCTATTAGACAACCCTGGAATATACAGCGTCCGTGTCGCAACGTTTCGGGGTGATTCAACGTTTCAAATTCATGAGATCGAGCAGAAAGAGAAAGAGCTGAATCTCTTGAAGCGCATGGGCAAGTCGGTTAAGAAAAGCAAACTCGCGGAGGCTGCACAAAAAGCCCACTTGCTAACGGAGGAATTGAGAAGCAATGGCGTCGAGGCTTACGAGTTCCACGATCGACATGAAAGCTATGTTTGTGTGGGAAGTTACGACTGGATTTCGAAGACGAACCCAAATGGAGTGGATGTAAACAATCCGGAAATCGTCAAGGTGATCAATACGCTG
>JAHEJI010000158.1 GCA_024638965.1 Planctomycetaceae bacterium | reverse complement strand
CGATTCTGCCCACATCCGGAAACGGATAAGCCAGCGGGACGAGATAATCGGGCTCATGACTTTTGCTTTCGGCAACCAGATTTTCTTCTTCTTCAAGCCGTTTTACTGCTTCGATGATCATGGGCAACACGACGAAAGTGTTTCCGATAACGAAAGCTGTAATGAGTGCATCGCGTGACGCTCGTACCACCGATCGAAACTTAAAAGGCGTGCACGCTGAAACCAAGGCCGGCAATACCAAAAAGGACAAAATGATCGCCGCTGCGGCATAGGTCAACAAATAGCCCTGAATCAATTCGAATTGCTCGAAGTCAATGGTCCCCGCCGCATAGGCGACGATCGCGAACATCCCAATTGGCGTCAGCTTGACCACCAGCTTGTTGAGTTTCGCCAGTGCGTCGATGACAACATCCAGCGGATCCAAAAATGCTGCCTTGTTCGGGATGGCCATCAGTGCGATGCCGACTCCAATCGAAAACACGACGACGGCCGGTATCGAGTTGTCCGAGAGTGCCCGAAACGGATTAGAGGGGATGAACAAGTCCAGCCAGTTCGGCGATGGTGGTTCCTGCGTGAAACTGCTGCTAAAAAACGAACCACTTTCCCAATCGGGGAAAGCTTGAGTCATTGCCAGAAAGGTGACCAGCCCGACACCCCATAACATGACCAGGACCGCTGCCGCAATACGCAGCAATCGAGCACTGTCAGCCAGCGACAATCGACCCACGTTTGCAACTAACGACAATGCGACATACGGCAAGACCGCCATTTGCAGCAGCCCGACAAACGCGTCGCCGACCCATTTGATCCAACTTGTATACTCTCCCAAAAACAGTCCGCAAAATAATCCAAGCAGGAGACCGGTGACGATTAAAGTCGTAAATCCAGGCCTTTTTTTACTTTTTGAGGGATCAGCCATGCTCAATTTTCGCTGGTTCGCCAAACGTGCGGGTGCAGGTTACACCGTAGGTTGTGGTCGCAGAACCCGTCAGCGTTAACGAATTCTCAAACAGATCATTCACCAGCGGCCAAATGTCCATTCATGGAAAACCTGGCCAGCGCAGAATTGCCCGGCCTATTCAATCCGCAAGGTGCGCGTATTCGCACGAATTGCGAATCGGCCAACCGTTTTCGCGATTTTCGATTATCTTAGTGAAATTTATTCGGGTTGCACGTAGAATCTAGTTTCAGATGAAAAAAACATATTTACTAGTCATGCGTCGATTTCGATCGGCACCAATTTGGTTTTTGAGCAGACATACTTTTGAGGAAAAGATGAATACGACTAAACAATTTCGTTTGATGGCAATGATCATCGCGGTGTCTTTGATTTCGGCAGTCAATGTTGACGCCCAATTTGAGGAATCGGCAAAATGGGTTCCTGAATCAGCCAACGCCTTGGTGTTAGTAAATGCCGAAAAAATACTACAGAGTGAAATTGCGATCAAGGAACGCTGGAAATCTGATCGCTCGAAGAGGTTTCAATCGGGCGCTACTTTCTTGCCTCCGACAACGAAACGATTATTGCTGGCAGCACAACTGGACTATGAGTACATGGAGGCGATTCAGCAAGTCGCCGTTTTTGAAAAGTCCGGAGCGAAAATCGACATTCTCCCATTGTCCAAACAAGTCGGTGGCAACATCGAAAAAATTGGCGACTACGATGCAGTTCTTCTGCCCAACGATGCTTATCTCGTCAAAATCGATGGCGATACCTTGGTCTCGATGACACCCGCGAATCGCCAAGTCACTTCTCGGTGGCTGCGATCGAGGAACGTGGCCACGATGAGTTTGTCCCCTTATTTGACTGAGGCAGCTAACTTTGCTGCGCAGAACGCCGATGTAATCGTAGCTTTCGATCTTACCGACGTCATTCATCCTGAAACCGTCAAGTCACGGGTGGAGGAATCCGGACTTTGCAGTGAAGATCAGGTGGGTGATGTTTGCAAAGACTTGGCGTCCATCAGAGGATTGACCCTCGGAATCACGATTAATGACAAAATAACCGGAGCGATCAAGATCGACTTTACGGGCAGTCCCGCCGTTATCGGTGGGGGGGAGATGGGCAAAGAAATTCTAATTCGTGTGCTTGAGAAAAACGGGATCATGATCGAAGACTTTCGAAAATGGGACGTACAGGTCACGGGCAACCAAATACGATTGGGCGGTCCGATTTCCAGAATGGGGCTTCGTCAGATCAGCACTTTGATTGAACATCCTCTGGCAGCGGATTTTAATACTGAATCCGGTGGCGGCCAAAACACAGTCGATATGAAGACCCGCTCGATGCAGTACTTTGGTGCCGTTCAGAAATTGACCGAGGAATTGCGACACAAAGACTTCAAGGCGATGACCACCTATGCCAAGTTTTTTGACAAATACGCTCGTCAAATCGACAACATGTCTGTCCTCAACGTAGATCCGGTCGTACTCTCTTACGGTACCTATGTTGCCGACAGTTTTCGCAGTGTTTCTGGAGGTTTATTGGATGTGAACCTGCAGAAGGTGCGAGATCGACAAACTTACGCACCAGGCTCCGCCAATTACCACGGTCGAGGTAGTTACTCGAATTGGAATGGGTACACCAGTCGCTATGGTTGGGGCTGGAGTAGCAACAATCAGGATACGCGAAACCGACAACGAGTCAGCGGCGAAGCACGCTTAAAGGGTGAAATCCTTGGCAAAGAAATTATGAGCGATGTTGCGGCACATGGAGCCGAAGTTCGGGCACAAATGTCAGAAAAATATCAGGCCGATTTTTAGTCGCCGATGCGAATCAGGCCGATTCGGAATTCCGGATCGGCCTTTTCTGATTCGTTGAATGTGATTGATCGCTTACCTCTTGAGTTACCAGAAATCACAACCGCTCAGTACTCAGTACTCAGTATTCCGAAAAAAGTTGATTCATGTCTTGGTCTAAATTTTAGGAATCGCAATGAGATCCGTATTGCACACCGTTTTGAGCTGTATTGTTGTCGTCGTTTGCTGGAACGTTGGTCCGGGTTCAACGGTTGCTGACTTTCCCGAGCTCTTAAAACACGTCCCAGAGACGGCCAACGTCGTGTTGCTGATGAAATCAAAAGAGATCGCCGCCAATGCCTCGCTGTCAGCCAGCAATCAGATTGAGCAGTTTTTGGGTGCGGCGAGATCATGGCCGGTTGTCGCCAAGTGGGAACCGCAGCAAATCGTGATTGCCTCTGAAATGGATATCCAACACATGGCTCCAGCATGGGAAATGGCCGCAATCAGTTTAGGAAAGGAACCGAATTTGAGCTACTTGGCCGGACGCACGCGCGGGGTCGTCGACCAGTTGATGGATTTCGACCTGGTTTGGCTGGATAACGCGTGTGCACTAGCGACCGGTGAAAAACAGTTGACATTCGTTTCGCCGCTTAACCGACAATCGGCGACTCGATGGTTGCGGCGAATCAAGAATCAAGACTCGATTCAGCTTTCGCCCTATCTCGCCGATTCGGCAGAGGCGGCTGTGTCAAACAAAGCGGAGATCATCATGATGATCGACTTCGAGAACTTTTTCGCTCCTGCTGCGGTCGAACAAGCGGTTGCAAACAGTCCGTTGTTCAAGAAGATAGACACCAATCCATCCAACATCTTGAGCGGTTTTCGCGGGTTGACGATCAATTGCCAAGTCGGCGCGCACACAATCAGTTCGATTAATTTTGATTTTGCCGCGTCCGCTGAACCACTTGAGCCAATCGCCAAGGAGCTGGTGATGGGCGCGATCTCCAAGGCAGGCGCAATGCTGGGAGAATTCGAAAACTGGGAAGTCAAAGTTAAAGGCAATCAGATTTCGATAGAGGGCAAACTCTCCCCTGCCTCAATTGGCAAAATCCTTGGCATTCTGTCTATCGATTCGATTGTTTCTCAGGCCGACGACCAAACTGTAGAAGCTGAGTCGGAGCCTGATGTTCCCGCTGATCCGCAGCAAGCTGGCCAACCAACAGCTGCGGAAAAAAATCGAATCATGCGTGCCACCCAACGCTATTTTCGTAACGTGCAAAACGCGTTGCGTGAAGTTCAGGAAGGCGTCGGGAAGGCAACCCCTGAGCAATCCGCATTATGGGCCACCAACGCGGCTCGCAGAATCAGCCAGATATCGACTCGCAATGTGGATCCGAAAATGATCGATTACGGTCAATATGTAGCTAACGCCCTCAATGATATGGTTTACGGAGTCCACCAGGCGGTAAATCAAACTCGCGCGGAAGCGAATACGGATTGGGCGTATCCAGCCTTTGGTGGAACGACTGTAACAGCGATACCCTATCGCTCCGTCAACTGGGGCGGTCGCCGTCGTTTCTCTTACGCGCCAATGGTCTCATCGAATCTCAACCTGGGAGCAAATCGAATCCAACGCCGTAACCAGCGCGACGCCGAAGTTGGCAGTGGCAACGTACAAGCTCTCAGCATCATGCGAGAAATTGACAACGCCACGAACCAGATACGGACGGCGATGTCGGAAAAATATGGGTCTGGTTTTTAGCTCAACTCAGATAGGTAAATTTGTAGGCCGAAAAGTTCTGCGCAGTTCCGGGAAAGCATCGCGGTCACGTCGGAAGTGCCGGAACAGCGCTGGGCTCGTTCCGGCCGTTTCTAACTAATAACTGAATCTCACGACAAATACGAGAGATCCTTCAGTCGCTTCGGCTCCTTCAGGATGACTTCTTTCGAATAGCGTTTTGCCACAGCGCGGAAAAATGCCCCACCTCCAGCCCGCGACTGGAGCGACATTTGTTAGTTTGGAGGGCGATTTTCGCAGCTTATCTGGATCAACGCGAGCGCGAGTATTCCCTGTCTGACGACGTTTAACCACGTGCCCGGCGGGCCGCGCGGAGCGTTGCCCACGCGGTTAAACGAGGTTTCTGTCTGGTTTATGACAGATAGCCTGTCCAAAGTGGCGCCGCCCAATCAGGTGTCCCTCCTGAACACTCGCGTTATCGCCAATTGCTTTTGGCACGCAGGTTGCTTTTCCGAACAGGAAAGACCTGTTCAATCATTTCGCAATTGAGGGCGTATCAAAATGTCGAAAATCCCCAAACCACTAAACGGTCTCAGTGACAACAGTGCGGTGCGAGAAGCAGTCTCGCGGCCGCCAGCTAGAAATCAACTTCACAACCGAATCAATGAACTATCGACGGAGATCAAACAACGGAGCGCTCCGTTTCAAACATTGATTGCGGAGGTTGGCCTCGTCATCGTCGGCCAAGAGAAACTGATCCAGCGAATGTTGATTGGTTTGTTAGGAAACGGTCACTTGTTGATTGAAGGTGTTCCCGGACTCGCAAAAACAACCGCTGTGGCCTGCCTCGCCAAGGGAATTGATACGGGCTTCCAGCGCATCCAGTTTGCGCCCGACTTGTTGCCTGCTGACGTCGTAGGAACGTTGGTTTATCGACCGCAAGACCAGGAGTTTGTTGTCCAGCGAGGACCCATTTTCTCGAACCTGATTTTAGCCGACGAAATCAACCGGGCTCCAGCCAAAGTCCAAAGTGCTTTGCTCGAAGCGATGCAGGAACGCCAAGTCACGATTGGTTCGGAAACATATCCGCTGGACGAACCGTTTCTGGTGATGGCAACGCAAAACCCGGTGGAACAGGAAGGGACCTATCCCCTGCCCGAAGCGCAGATGGATCGCTTCATGCTGAAAGTCGTTGTTGGCTATCCGAACCGCGAGCAGGAACGAATGATTCTGCAGCGAATGTCGAAAACTCAACAGAAATTCCACGTCCGCACGGTCATGCACCCCAACGATATTCTGGATGCCAGAAATCTGGTCGACGAAATCTACGTCGATAACAAAGTTCAGGACTACATTGTTGACCTTGTCATGGCGACTCGCGAACCGGCAGACTACGGCATCCCGGTCGAAGGCCTGATCCAGTTCGGTGTTTCACCACGTGCGACGATCAGCTTGACTTTAGCGGCCAAGGCGAACGCATTCCTGCACGGTCGCGGTTTCGTCATCCCGCAGGATGTGAAGGACACGGCGCTCGACGTGCTCCGCCACCGTTTGATCATCACTTACGAAGCCGAAGCAGAAGACAAAACTTCGGACGACGTCGTGAAAACGATTGTCGATCACATTCACGTTCCTTAGCCGAAGGCCAGAACTGGCGCTCTGTAAAGGGTCCTCCTCAAAAGCGACTCGC
This sequence comes from Planctomycetaceae bacterium, assembly GCA_024638965.1. Classification (GTDB taxonomy): domain Bacteria; phylum Planctomycetota; class Planctomycetia; order Pirellulales; family Pirellulaceae; genus Mariniblastus. The sequence goes on along the minus strand of JAHEJI010000158.1, from coordinate 7,157 downwards.
AGAGTGCCTTTCTGGTTGCGGCTGATGAACCGCAGTGGCGTGGGAAACGATGACTGGCGATGTGAGCCCCAAACCACAACCTTAATGAAGACTAACGAAACAAAAAAATGATCCCTCACGAACTTGTTAAGAAAATCAGGCGAATCCAGATTCGCACTTCGCATCAGGTTGACGACATGCTGGCCGGCGAATACCTGTCTGCTTTCAAAGGTCGCGGCATCGAGTTCGAAGAAGTGCGGCCTTACCAGCCCGGCGACGACGTGCGAACGATCGACTGGAATGTCACCGCAAGATATGGCGAGCCGTTTGTCAAGCTATTCCGCGAAGAACGGGAATTGACCGTCATTCTGCTCGTCGACGTGAGTGCCTCTCAGGGGCTAGGCACTCACTTTCAAACCAAACGCGAGTTGATCACCGAACTCGGCTCAACGTTGGCCTTTTCCGCAATCAAGAACGACGACAAAGTGGGCTTGATGATGTTTACCGATGGCATTGAAAAATTCGTGCCACCGCGAAAAGGCTCGCGCCACGTATTGCGATGTATTCGCGAGTTGCTGCATTGTCACCCGATCGGTCATGGAACCGACTTGGCAGCGGCCTTGAATCAGTTAAATCACACGATCAAGCGCAAGGCTGTCGTTTTTTTGATCAGCGATTTTTTGGATTCCGGTTACGAGCAGACGCTCCGTGTCGCCAAACGCAGACACGACATCGTGCCGATCGTGGTCGGTGACCGGCGCGAATTTGAAATGCCTGACGTTGGCATGATCGAATTGCGAGACAGTGAAACGGGAGCCATTACGACACTCGACACATCCAGTCGTCGTCATCGCCGTTTGTTTTCGGAACGAGCCAGGCAGCAAAAGGCCGAACGTGACGCGTCATTTAAGCGTTTGAAAATGGAGCCGATCCACGTGGTCACGGGCGAAGATTACGTTGATCCGCTTCGTGAGTTTTTCCATCGAAGGGGAGGCAAGCGATGAACCTTAACGAGTTAAAAAGACGGACACCTTCTCGACAAATTGCTTTGTCCGGATGCTTATCCCTGATAATCGCAGCGGTAATTTTGGGCGCTCCCAAGGCGCTGATCGCTGACCAGGGAGACGTTGCCCAACCAAGCCAGCCAAATCTGGCAACAATTGACGTCCAAATCGACAAACGTGAAGTGCAAGTCGCCGAGCGAATCCAGATAAAAATTACGGCAACCGCCCCTGAGGGCGTCGCCATCACGTTTCCAAAACTGGAAAATCAGCTAGGCGATTTTGAAGTTTCCAGCGTCAAAGATACGTTTGACATTCCCGCTGGCCCCAACCGCAAATGGATTCGACAAATCGGTTTGGAGAGTTTGGTTGCTGGCGAGTTTGAAATTCCCGCAATCGAAATTAGCGCTGTTGATCGCCGTGGCTCGGCCCCAATTCAGGTGGTTCAAAAAACGCCGTCCCAAAAAATTACAATTCACAGCACGCTCGAAGGCGTTGAAGATCCGACCCAATTTCGTGACATCAAGTCGGTTGTCTTCGCCCCCGAACCGCAACCACATAACAGAAGTTGGGTGGTTTGGGCGGCGGGTGCGGTAGGATTACTTTTTGTTGCCGGTGCTGGATTCGTCCTTCTTCGTCGCGGTTCTTCACTTTCAGCCAAACAATGGGCGCTCAAATCGCTTAATGAACTGAGGGAGAGTCGCGCACTCCAGGACAGGGATGCAGAACAGATCTACATTCGTCTGATCAGTATTCTGAGACTGTTTGTCCAAGAACAATTTGGAATTTCAGCGCCTCGATTAACGACCGCTGAATTCCTCGACGCGCTGCGGGCAGATCAGCACTTGGCGACCGAGTTTCGAGCTCAGCTACAAGAACTCCTGATTTCGGCGGACCTGGTCAAGTTTGCAGGCATGTTGCCCGATTCCAGCGGGCTAAACGCGGTCGTCGTACAGGCCATCCAGTTGGTCGAAAATGCCGCAGAGTTGCAGAGCGATTCCTCGACACATTCACGCAAGTTTCAACCACCTGAGGAGCACTACTAATGTTTCTTACTTCTTCAGCATGGTTTTTGTTACTGCTTTTGTTGGTGCCGATGATCATCTGGCAACTCTTTCGCAAACGCCGAACTGCCGCGATTATGTTCAGTTCGACGCAAAATGCAGCCGAACTTCCCCCGAGTTGGCGACAACGGTTGCGGTGGCTTCCGCCAGCACTTGGCGTTTTGGCAATCGCCTTGATGGTCATTTCGCTGGCCAGACCTCAGGAAGGCCGCAAACAAACTATTTCTGACGCCGAAGGGATTGCGATCGAACTGGTCGTTGACCGTAGCGGTAGTATGCAAGCGATGGATTTCGAATTGGAAGGAGAAGCGGTCGATCGTTTGACCGCAATCAAAGATGTTGCCGGCAAGTTTATCAACGGCGGCGAAAACCTCGACGGCCGATACAGTGATTTGATCGGACTCCTGACCTTTGCCGGTTTTGCCGATAGCCTGACGCCACCGACGCTCGATCACACCTATTTAACGGCTCAACTTGAGAATGCAGAAATTGCATCCGATCGCAATGAAGACGGTACCGCGATCGGAGACGCAATTGGATTGGCTATCGAAAAACTATCAAATCTCGATATACAGCCAACCCATAGTGAAGCGAATCAATCGGCACAGCGGCAGGTGAAAAGCAAAGTCGTGATCCTCTTAACCGACGGCGAAAACAATGCAGGTGAACTTGACCCATTGCCGGCGGCCGAATTGGCCAAAGCGATGGGGATCAAGATCTACACGATTGGTGTCGGTACGAAAGGACAAGCACCGGTGCCCGTGTACGATCCGTTCACCAATCGCCGTATGTTACGGATGATGCAAGTGAATATCGATGAAGACACGTTGAAAAAAATTGCCGAGGAAACGGGCGGTCAATATTTTCGAGCGACCGATACGCAGTCGCTGGCAAAAGTCTATCGCGAAATTGACCAGCTTGAAAAGTCTTACGTCGAGGCTCGGCACTTCGTCGACTATCGCGAACTGGCAATCGAACCGGTTCACTTCGGGTGGGCCACGATTCCGCCCTTGGTGGTGCTGGCGCTAGTTTGCCTGGCGGCACAAGTCTTGTTACGCAACACCGTTTTACGCCAAGTCGCGGCGTAACGACCAACCCAATACCGTTCAAAGAGAAAAGGAATTAGCCAAAGTCATTCTGAGAGAGCCTAGGCGACCGAGGAATCTCGCGCACAAACACGAGAGATCCTTCACCTCGCTCCACTCGGTTCAGGATGACTTCAACGAATCCCAGGAAATAACACGAAACATGAGCGGCATTGCGACCAACCCTTGAACAGAACATCGGAAATGATCATGGATATTCAATTCGGCAACCTGCAACAACTTTCCTGGCTTTGGTTGGTATTGCTCGTTGGTATCGTGCTCGTCGCGGCAATGATGGTTCGGCGCCGTGCGATCAAACAGTTCGCGACCACTAACCTGATGCCGCAACTGTTTCCAAACAGCCTTTCTCGTCGACTGGTTCTCAAGTCTTTGGTGACGGTTGCGGCGATGAGCTTGTTGGTGATCGCATTGGTTGATGCTCGATGGGGAAAAGCCTGGCGTGAAGTTCCCCAAAAAGGGATCGAAGTCCTGTTTGCACTCGACGTCTCACGCAGCATGTTGGCCGAAGACGTTTCGCCAAATCGGCTGGAACGAGCCAAACAACAAATAAAAGATATGGTGGATGAAATGGCCGGTGACCGAGTTGGACTGGTTGTGTTTGCCGGTGATGCCAAACAACAAGTCCCGCTCACGAAACACCATCATGATTTCAAAAACGTGTTGGATGAAGTCGGTACCTTCAACGTCGATCGCGGCGGATCGCAGTTGGGTGACGCGATCCAGCTGGCCGCGGACTGTTTTCTCGACAAGACAAATGATCACAAAGCAATTGTTGTTTTCACCGATGGTGAAGATCAGGAAAGCGACCCAGTGGCGGTTGCCAGAAACGTGTATGGCGAAAAAGGGATCCGAATTTTTACGGTGGGCCTTGGTGACCGACACCAGGGAGCCCGCGTTCCCGCCAGTGGACAATCCTCCAGTGGGCCGTTCCTGGAATACAACGGGCAACAAGTCTGGTCCAAGTTAAACAGCTCGATCCTGGAACAAGTCGCTTTGGAGTCTGACGGTGCTTATGTTCCCGCGGAGACCAAGTATGTGGATATGGCAGACGTATACCACCAGTACATTGCCAACGTCGAACAACAGGATTTCGAAACTGCGCGCATTAACAGCTACATTCCGCGTTACCAGATTTTCGTTGGAATGGCCTTGGGACTTGTCTTGCTGGAGATGTTTTGGCCGCAAAGCCAAACGAGGAATCGAAATAACGATTCGCTTCCCTTCTTTTTCGCAGGATGGACCAATCGCAAGTCAAAACACCGAAGTCTACAACCCAATTACGAAATCAATTCTCCAGAACACGACAAGCAGCAGAGGACTGCGGCATGAACGTAACTCGAATCATGATCGGCGCGTTAACCCTCGCAACGCTAATGACGATCAGTGGCAACATTGCCTGGGCAGATGAACCGGCCGCACAGCTCAATTCGGCTAACCAGGCGTTAATGGACGGCAAGATCGACGAAGCCTTGGCTCAATACGGGTCTGCCGAGCAATTGATGCCAGGTAGCCCACTGCTGGCTTACAACAGGGGTGTCGCGCTTTATCGACAGGGACAACTTGATCAAGCTCGCCAATCGTTCACCGGGGCGCTGGACACCGACGATCCGGAGTTGGCTGCCAAAGCCAGTTTCAATCTCGGTAACTGTCATTACGCAGCTGCCGTACAACAGCCGGAATCAGAACGCGGTGCCGCGATCGAGTCTTTGCAGACTGCGATTGCCCATTATCGAGGTGCCCTCGAGGCCAATTCGGCCGATACCGATGCCAGAGCCAACATCGAACTTGCCCAAAAACTGATGGGCAAGTTGCAAAAAGAGGAACAGCAACAACAGCAGGAGCAACAGCAAGAGCAACAACAACAAGATCAACAACAAGATCAACAACAAGATCAACAACAAGATCAACAACAAAACGACGATCAAGATTCACAGAACCAGGATTCAAAACCATCCGACTCACAAGATGGAAAATCAAACGATAAAGAAACAGACGACAAACAATCGGAAGGCTCAAAATCGGACGAAGACCAATCAGACGAAAACCAGTCGGATCAACCATCTTCCAACCAGGGCGAGTCTCAACAAGAAGAGTCAGGTGATTCCAAATCCGACGAGTCAAAATCCGACGAACCGAATGATCAAAAAACCCAATCGGACAACCAGAATTCCAGCGACTCCGAATCGGACGAATCCAACAACGAGCCAAAGGAACAGCAAAATCTATCCGGCTCAGAAAACGAAGAACAACCGCAGCAACAGGCTGACGGACAACCGCCTCAACCACAGTCGGGTAAAGAGCAACAGGAAATGCAGCCAGAACAGAAACCAGGCCAGGACATGCAACCTGGAATCGTTGGTGAGCAAGATCAGCAAGGCGACGGAAAACAGATGCCCGGTTATGCAGTCAGTCAACAAGGAGCACAAGGTGAAAACATCGATCAAGAAGAGGCGATGAAAATGCTACAAGCCATCCGTGATCGAGACTTGAAGCGACGAATGCAAAAACTCAATGAGACACGTCGACGTCATCGTCCTGTCGATCGCGACTGGTAAATCGAAAAGGAAAAGGTAATCAGATGAACCAGCAAAACAAATTCTTTGGAATCTTGACGATCACTTTGGCTCTCGCCTACCTCGCTGCGGCGCCGTCACAGGCCTGGTCTGACGTACGCATGCAGCTATCGACGCAGGAGACGTTCGTCGGAATGCCGGTGACACTGTTCATCCAAATCGAAAATTCCGATTCAGTGGTCCCGCCAGAATTTCCAGAGATCGATGGCTTGGACATTCGCACAGATGTCGTACCAAGCCGCAGTTCACGCGTCTCGATCATTAACGGGCGGCGCACGGAAAGCAATTCGGTTACCTACAGTTATCTATTCACCCCTCGCCGCGAGGGAACTTTTGAGATTCCATCTATCACCATCGAAACTTCTGACGGCACACGCCGAACACGACCCTTTCGGTTTTCTGCAACGACGAGTGAAACCGGCGATTTGATGTTTGCGGAAGTTGCCGGAAAAAAAGAAAAGTTGTATGTCGGGCAACCGATTGATCTAACTTTGCGAATCTGGTTGAAGCCATATCGCGATCAAAAACATAACGTCACGATTTCCGCTTCCGATATGTGGCGAATGATTGCCAAGCAAACTCAGTGGGGGTCGTTTGGTGAGACGCTGGAAAAAATGGCGTCCGCGGGCAAATCGGTTCGTGGCCGGGAAGTGCTCCGTAAAGATGAGAACGGGATCGAACGAAGCTACTTCCTTTACGAGGTAGAGGCGACCTTTTATCCAAAACGCGCTGGCCAAATTGACGTCGCTGATGTGCAGATCGTTGCCCAATACCCTACGCAGCTGGGCCAATCTCGAGATCCATTCGAATCGTTTTTCGGCGGCTCGTCATTCGGCCGCAGCATGTTTGACGATGACTTTTTCAAACATCGAGGCGCTTCTCCGTTCGGTCGATCACTTTCGGTAACCGCCGCCCGCCCCATCGTCGTTACCCCAGAAGTTGCGCCAATCGAAGTCATTCCGATTCCGACCGAGAGTCGGCCCGCAGATTATCGCGGAGCCGTGGGGCAATACGAAATGGTGACGCAGGCAACGCCCAACCAAGTCAAGGCGGGTGATCCGATCACATTAAAAATCGGTATTCGTGGTACCGGGCCGATGGAACTTGTCCAAGCCCCGCCCTTGTCAGAACTCCCTTCATTAACATCTGATTTCAAAGTTTCGGATGAACCACTGGCCGGTGTTGTGCAAGACAACATCAAGGTCTTTTCCACAACGATTCGTCCAAGACGCGAGGGAATCTCTCACGTGCCGTCAATTCCTTTCAGCTTTTTCGATCCCGCGACGGAAGAATTCGTCTCGGTTCACAGTGACCCGATTTCCATCAAAGTGGACAAGGCGGAAAAACTGGCGTTGGATTCCATCGTCGGATCAAGCGGGAGTCGTAAACTGCAATCACCGCGCAACGAGGCCGCCGACGGACCTGTTTTCGACA
>JAHEJI010000157.1 GCA_024638965.1 Planctomycetaceae bacterium | reverse complement strand
ACGGCTGAGCAACAGTAGGCGAGTCTGTCCCAGACGCGCACCGGGCTCGCTCGAGTGACGTGCCGTTTCAGCCTGAGACAGGCTGACCAACAGTAGGCGAGTCTGTCCCAGACTCGCACCGAGTGAGTTCGCTCGATTAACGTGCTGTTTCAGCCTGAGACGGCTGAGCTACGGTTACGGCGGATGCGAAAGTCTATTTCGCTATCAACACCACGATCGAACGGGCTTGAAGCAGATGGGTAGAAGCCCGCATCTCCGGAGCCTGTTCACAAGAAAAAATATCTTTGCCGATCGCTGCAGCCGTGTCGACAAGCGTGTGCCAGGCTTGCATCTTTTTCTGCGGCAGCGGAGGAATCTCAAAACTGAGTGCCTTCCAATACGAATTAATCATAACGTGCAACGAATACGGATATTTTGGGTTCGTCAACGTAAACGCCAGACTGTGCGAATCGTCACTCCAATCGGGACGACCAAGTTTGACACCATGCCAGTTGATCGTTGAATTGGTCCCTCGTGCCTCGGTGCTCCAGAATCTGGATTCGTTGAGATAGTCAATTTCTCGATTGAGTTTGATTAGTTGTCGCACGAATGTGAGCAGGTTTTTTTCGCGTTTCACCAACTTCCAATCAAACCAGCTTACCTTGTTATCCTGACAGTACGCATTGTTGTTGCCCAGTTGAGTGCGGCGTAATTCGTCACCCATCAAAAACATGGGCGTCCCAAATGAGAACAGCAGAACCGTAAAAAAGTTCTTGATTTGCTGCAATCGCAGCCGATTAATATCTGCAGCTTCGACAGGCCCCTCGGCTCCACAGTTCCAACTATGATTATCATTTGCTCCATCACGATTGTCTTCTTGATTGGCTTCGTTGTGCTTTCGGTTGTAAGTCACCAGGTCGTTCAACGTAAATCCATCGTGGCAGCAAACAAAATTAATACTTCGGTTGGGGTCTCTCTCGATACTGCCAAACAGATCGGAACTTCCGGTCAACCGGTTGGCAAATGGAAGTATCATTTTTCTGTCGCCTTTTACAAAACCGCGCACATCATCTCGAAAACGGTCGTTCCATTCCGCCCATTTGTGTCCCAGGAATGAACCCATTTGATACGATGCGGTATCCCAGGCTTCGGCGATGATCTTGGCAGGCGCCAAAACGGGATCCGATTCGATTTCCCATAAGATCGGTGGATCCGTGACAACGGCTCCTTCCTGATTCCGCGACAAAACCGCCGCCAGGTCGAAGCGGAATCCGTCAATATGCATTTCAGAAACCCAATAGCGAAGACAATCCCGGATCATCCGGCGAACGATTGAGTGATTGGCGTTGAGGGTATTGCCGGTTCCGCTGTAGTTCAAATAACTGGCGTAGTTATTCTCGTCCAGCAAATAGTATGCTTTGTTTTCAAATCCTCTGAAAGAAAAGCTTGGGCCAAGATGATTGCCTTCTGCTGTGTGGTTGAATACGACGTCGAGAATGACTTCGATTTCCGCTCGGTGCAAGGCTGAGACCATCTCCTTAAACTCGCGGATCGTTCTCAGCGGATCGTTACTGGTGCCATAAGCGTTGTGCGGCGCAAACAAAGCGACGGGGCTGTAACCCCAATAATTCGACAGTCCACCCGGAGTATCCTGCAGATCAAATTGTTGAACTGGCATCAACTCAACGGCGGTGATCCCCAATTTTTTTAGATATGGAATTTTTTGATTCAACCCTGCGAAGGTGCCCCGGAGTTGTTGCGGTAATTCCGAGCTGGGATCTTTGGTGAAGCCGCCCACATGCATTTCATAAATCACAGACTTGGAAAACGGCCGATTGAGAGGTCGGTCATCTTTCCAATCGTAATCTCCGGTTCCCACAACAACACTCTTGATCGCTTGCGCACAATTGTCTCCCGGGATGACAGAGTTTTCTCGCACGTAGGTCTCGGTAACGACGGCCCGGGCATAGGGGTCTACCAAAACCTTTTCACCATCAAAACGATATCCCAGTTCAGGAGCAAACGGTCCATGAACCCGATAACCGTATAACTGTCCCGGCTGTAATCCGGGAATAAAGGCATGCCAATAATAAAAAGTTCGGTTGGCGTCAGGATCGAGCCTGTAAACATGCTGCGGATGGGAATGATCTTCTTTGTCGAAAAGCAGCAGCTCGACTGCGTCACAATTCTTGGAAAACACGCAAAAATTGACCCCATCGGGATAGGCCGTCGCCCCCAACGGAAAACTCTTACCTGGCAAGATTTTGAGTTTGTTCTTCACGAGAATTGGTTGCGTGAAATTCGAATCAAGAAGCCGCGGAGGATATTTTAATCACCTGCTGCAATCCCGCCCAATCAAATATTCCGCCGTATTGAATCTCATCGTAGATACCTCCGCGTTTACGGGGTAGAGTTTCACCCTCAACCAAACAGTTGGACACGAATACCAAGAATTCGAGGTCAGGAACTTTAGCTGTCACTAGCCCAATGCAATGGCACTTACTTTAGGACCCAACCTCTCCCAAGTTGAGATCGTGCGGCTTTGGAGTTTGGATTCTGCAAGAGTTTACGAGCATCAAATACTCTCCTTCTGGGAGAGTCGGGCTCTCAGGCCCGGAGAGGGTCTTGTGAACCGCACGAAAGACCCTGCCCGGCCGCTACCGCGTCCGACCCTCCCGCAAGTGAGAGGGTGATGTAACTCTCAACTAATCAACGACTTAAAAGCCGCACGATCTCAGTTTGGGAGAGGTCCGACGTCTCAGCGTCGGGTGAGGGTTGTTGATTCCGCAAGGAATCTCTTCGTTTCACTCTCCCGGACCCTCACGCGTCGCCGGGAGAGGGTGTCGAGTCGACGTAAAGAAAGTGCCATTCGGTCGCTAGCCACGGTTATCACTTTCAACCGCGGGGGCCACTGAAACGGCTAATTCAAATATTGAGATTTGACGCGGTACTATGGGGTAATCGCCCAAAAAATCTGATCGACGCTCGTGCGGAAAGGAAGGTGCAAATTCACTGTTCGAGTAACCCAAAATGGCATACTGTTCTGATAGCTGATGCGAGCCTGCATCGCACCCGTTCCGGCCTGAACGAATCGAATCGGGTCACCAGCGGGTGTCACTGCGACCACAGAATCCATGGCTGTTGCAAAGCGGTTGTCAACGGTTTCAAATTGACCCGTGTCGTAGTTCAACAACTCAACCTTTTGATCCACGGTTCCGACGAAGTTAAACACATTGGCTTCCAGGCTGAATTCCAAAACGCTGGGCGTGTCTGTTGGTGCCGTCGCATCGATAGTAAATACGTTCTGATAACGACTTTTCAAGAATTGCGGATTCATGACAACATATTGGTCGTCGCTCTCATCGAGTTCTATGATACCGCCCGAGACCAATGATCCGAGTGTGATGTCAAACGAATCGGAATTGACTTGAATAACGCTCAGTTTACGGTGGGAGAGTAACCAATCAACACCACGTTGAGCGAAGCGATTCGCAGGCCCTTCGCCGAAATTGGGAAAATGGTCGGTGCCGGTCATTGTCCAGAGTTCGACCTTAATGCCTGCGATATTATTCAGATCAAAGATCTGGCTCGTTGTTTCGTTGCCCGAGACCACCAGGTCCAAATCAAAAGGCTGGCCAACCTGCTGCGGATCGGGTAACAAACCGTTATAAGCAGTCCAGTTCAGTTGAGTTTGGACGGCGCCTGGATAAGGAACCCCCAGCAGAAAGCCACCGTCATACAAAATGTCATTGTCGGCAGTTCCATGTACTTGCAGAACATGCACCGGTTCACTGGGATTGTGGGCACCGGCATCGAAGTAATTCGCACCGGCCAGCGACAAGATCGAGGCAACTGTATCTGCGTGGTCGATGGCCATTCGATGAGACATGAACCCGCCGTTTGAGTAACCGACAAAATGGATGCTTAATTCGTCCACGGAATACTGACTGCGAATCAAGTCGACGAGTTCTCGCAGGTAAGTCGAATCATCAGGGTTGTTTCCAAAAAAATCGCAGCAGGCGTCAGTAGCATTCCAAAACCGCAGCCCAAAAATATTGGCCTCCCCTTCAGGTATCGCATACAAAAAACGTTCCGATTCGATTTGATCAACAAAATCGAACAATGCTTCGACATCCGGGCCGTCTTGCATAAAACCGTGCAAGGCGACGATTAACGGCAGCGGCTCGATCGGATCGTAAGTTGAGGGAAGATACAGCGGAACCGGGCCACGGCCATTGTCAATGAATTCCAAAATCGGATCTTGGGCCTGCAAATCCGCCGTGGTGGCCAAGATCGCCACGACAACAAGCAATAATCGTTTGACGAGCCCGCTTAAGGAAGACGAGAGAATTTTGTGGTTCATAGGATTACCGTTTCGGTCTGTTGGTGAACCATTTTATAAATTGGGAAAGCCCCAATGGTCAAGCAGAAACCCGGCGCAGCGTGCATGATTCATAACGATCGCTCCAATCTGAGATTTAATTAAGCCAACAGCCAGAATCAGTATTTTAAGAGTGACTCCCCGCCCCTCGGGGAGAAAGAGCCCCAATTATTGATGAAACGAGTTACAATAGCCGCCGATTAATTAGCCACTTCCAAGGAAGAAATACGGTGAGTTTCTATTCGAGGGTCATCTTTCCACGCTTCTATGACTGCTTGATGGATAAGCCGTTTTGGGCAAAGTACCGCCAACAGCAGCTCGCCAGCGCTAAAGGTGAAATACTGGAAATTGGCGTCGGTACAGGGTTAAATCTGCCTCATTACCCCAAGCGCGTCAAAAGGATCACGACCGCCGATCCGAATCCCGGTATGAATAAGAAGCTCGAGCGTCGTATTGAGCGGACAGGCATCGCGGTGGACAAACGGATCATCAGCAGCGAGGAACTACCTTTCGACGAGGGTGCATTTGATTGTATTGTCAGCACGATTACACTCTGCAGTATTCCGGAGGTAGAACAGGCCATGGCCGAATTGTTTCGAATATTGAAACCCGGAGGGCGGATCTTGTTCCTTGAGCACGGTCTCAGTCCCGATGCAAAAGTGAACAAGTGGCAGCGCCGGCTAAACTGGCTGCAACGGCGCGTTGGAGACGGCTGCACTCTGACACTTGACGTACCGAAACTTTTGGTGACTCAGCCATTCAGTTCGGTCGAAGTTGACAACTTCTACATGGAGCAGACACCCAGGACGCACGGTTACATGTACTGCGGCGTGGCGACCAAATAAGAATGCATTTTACCGGTTGAAGGATATTCGCCCCCTCGGTTTCGGTCGGTTATCATGATGAAATCTCAACAGATGGTAATTTAATTATGACTGACGTCACGCGCATTCTGAACCACATTGAAGACGGCCATCCGTCGGCGGCTGACCAGTTACTGCCTTTGGTTTAGGAAGAACTGCGCAAACTGATCGCTACGAAATCGAATTGGTCTTGGATACGCCGGATGAAGAACTGCTTGCGCTTGGCGAAGCGATGCAGTTGCTTGTCCAGGAAGACGCAATTGGTGCCGAACTGGTGAAGTTGCGGTTTTTTGCTGGCCTCAGTCTGAAACAAGCAGCAGAGTCTGTTGAAGTGCCCCGCCGCACCGCTGACCGGCACTGGGCTTACGCACGGGCCTGGCTTTACGACTATCTCGAAGGGCTAGAGCCCAAACCAGGATGAAATATTTTAAAAAAAATTGAGAATTCTTTTGGCGCAGTTTTGATCCAAACGGGGCATTGACCTACGAAGAGGCTCTCGTTTTGTGTAGTTGAGCGAATCCGTTCGCTCAACTTGTCCAGCGAAGGGACTCCCTGAGCTGCATTTCGCCGGAGCGCAACCAGGTGGAGCGGGATGATGAGCGGGCGAACTATTCAAACTGCTGACGAAACATCCTTCTTCCCAACCCAAGGATGCCAACGCCGAGAAGGGACAGCCCTAATACTTGCGGCCAGAGAACGTTCAAGCCGGCACCCTTCAAAAAAATGCCCAATGTAATTTCAAAGTAGTATTTCAAAGGGACGAGTGCGGATAGGCCATTGAACCACGCTGGCTTGCCTTCAAGCGGCGTGAAGATCCCGGACATGATGATCATCGGCAGCAAAATTAACATCGCCAACATACCGACTTGTCCCATATTGCGCGCGATCGTGCCTGCCAAGATTCCAAACCCGGTCATCGTAATCACATAGAATGCGGTAACGACGAAAAACAGAACCATGCTGCCGCGCATCGGGATCTGCAGCGTCGGCATAATCAACGATAGGCTGAGAGCCGTTCCGATCAGGATCACGATTGTCATGGCAATAATCTTTGGGGCGAGTATTTGCGTTGGCGTCAAAGGCGATACCATCAGTTGCTCGATGGTGCCACGTTCCTTTTCTCGTGCCATCGCGGCCGCCGGGAGCAGGATACAAAAGATCGTGATCACATTGGCCAACTCAGTTAGCGGATTGAACCATTGATGATTATCGTTGGGGTTGAACCACACACGATGGTCATCCTCAATTTGAGGCAAGGTCGTTGCCACCGGTAAGTCTTCCGAGACCAGTTCGAATGCGTATTCCATCGCAATCTGATTTGCGTAACTTGCGGCGAGAAAACTTTGCATGGTCATCGTCGCATCGACCTGAACCTGAATATTAGCCTCGCTTCCTTCCAGGATGGACCTTTCGAAGTTTGGTGGAATATCGAGCACGACCATTGCCTGGCCTGCATCAAGCATCTCTAATCCTTCTTCCGGTCGATCAATCTCACCTACGAGATGAAAATACGGAGCCCGAAAACGATGAACCAACTCGCGGGACGCGGAACTGTGGTCATCGTTGTGGATGACGGTCGGCGCCCGTTCCAACTCGATACCCCCTGATGAACCGTTCATGTAGACGTTGATCGTAAATGTATAAATCATGAACAGTAGCAGCGGGACGTCGCGCACTAACTGCACCAGTTCCTTGTAAGTCATGACTCGCATGCCTCGCAGCCAGGCCGCGGTTTCGAACCACCGGTTTTCGGAACGATCGTTCATCGGCTTGGCCTCTTGCAAAAAACGAGTGCCGAGATCAACAGCAACATTAGGGAGTAAACCGCCAGGACTGCGACGTTCGACCACAAATGTTGCCAGCCTAGTCCTTTGAGAAACGTTCCTTGCAGGATGTCGGTGTAGTACATCGCGGGCAACATGTGCGCGACGATCTGGCCCGAGGCTTCCATCGTATCGACGGGCTTAAGTAAACCGGAAAAGTTGAAAGTAGGAAAAATGGTGACGACGCCCGTGATTAACTCGGCCGCGATTTGAGTCCGCACCAAAGTCGATATCATCAATCCAATACTCGTCGTACAAATAACGTAAACGACGGTTGCGAACAGGAGAAACGACAGGCTGCCTTTAAATGGCGCTCCAAAAACTTGCGTGACGATTAACAACAACACAGCTGAGTTGAGAATCGAGATCAGCACGTAGGGAAACAGTTTTCCAGCCAGAAACTCAAATCGCGTCAGTGTCGAGGCATAAACGTTGTAAATTGACCCGCTTTCGCGTTCTCGCGCCACGCCAAGGGTCGTGTAAAACGGCGGGATCACCATCAACACCAGCATCATTAACGTGGGAGCGACCGTATTGATACTGCGCAGCGATTGGTTGTATAAGTACCGGACCTGTAACTTGAACGGCTGAATCAAGAGGGCAGCTTGTTCCGTCGAGATCCCTTTTGTTTGTGAGATGTATTCCGCTGCCAGACGTTGGCTTTCTGTGGCGTTGATGGCAATCACATAACCTTTGATCATTTGCGAGCGGGTGGGCATACTACCGTCGATCAACGTCTGGATTTCGACGGCCTTGCCGCCTTGTAAATTCTTCTGAAAATGCTCAGGGATCTCGATCATGGCCCGTAATTGGCCGGATGTTAACAACGTCTCGACCTGACGACGACTTGTCAGGTAACCCTGGAAATCAAAGTAACGAGATTGAGTGAACTTCTCAGCGTATTGGCGACTCATCGAGGTGCCATCGTTGTCAATAATGCCAAGCGGAATCCTCTCCACGTCCATCGAAAGCGAGTAGCCATACGAGATCATGATGAAGACAGGTACGATGAAAGCCAGTGCGATGAATAGCCGGTCACGGCGAATTTCCTGCCACTCCTTGACAGCAACCGACCATGTGCGAATCAAGTTCATCGGGAGCCTCCTGCGCGTTCCAACTGTAGAACACGGTGCACAAATACGTTTTCCATCGTTAACGGTTGTTGCTCGATATGCTCGACACGAACTCCTTTTTGTTTCAGCTGACCTCGAATTTTTTCTGTCGTAGCCTGCAGATCGTGCGCGAGTAGATGAATTCGTTTCCCAAACAGCGACGCGGTTTCGAACCCGGCCTCTTTCAAGTGCTTGATTGATTTCAGAGGCGCGTCGGTATCGATCGACAACAAACGGCCTGCTTCTCTTTCAACATCAGCCTTCAATTCATCGGGGGCAGCATCGGCGACAACCCTGCCCTCGTACATCAGCGCCAAGCGATCACAATGTTCGGCTTCGGTCATATAGTGCGTCGTGACGAGGATCGTCACACCGTAGTTTCGTGACAGAGCGAATAACACTTCCCAGAAAAACCGGCGACCGTCCGGGTCAACTCCCGAAGTCGGTTCATCGAGAAACAGTATTTGTGGCTCGTGCACCAAAGCGCAGGCAAGGGCCAATCGTTGCCGAACACCAACCGGCAATCGTCCGACCAGTTCATTCGAGTGGTCAGACAGGTCGGTCGTATTCAACAGCATGTCGATGCATTCGCGTGCCCGGTTGCGTCCCAGGCCGTAGATGCCGGCGTAGAGCCGAATGTTTTCCATGACGGTCATGTCTTGATAAAGTGAAAATGCTTGCGACACGTATCCGATATTCCGTTTGATCGACTTGCGGGCGCGCTTCATATCGGATCCAGCCAACCGGACTTGCCCGCTGGTCGTTTTAAGTATCCCGGTCAGCATCTTGATAACCGTAGTCTTGCCCGCTCCATTGGCACCGAGCAAGCCGAAGATTTCGCCACGCTTGATATCAAAACTGACATGGTCGACGGCGCGAAATTTACCGAAATCGCGGACGAGCTGAACGGCTTCAATCGCGTTGCCTTCAGCAACGATTGGAACGGCACATTCAACACTCTTCATCAAATCGATCGTTGACATCTTGCGCAATTTCTTCTTTTGCTGACGACGAACAAGCGCCAGGTAAACGTCTTCCAGTTCAGCGCCTTTGATGCGAATGTTCGAGATCGCTAATCCATCGAGCAGGCGACGAACTTCGGCCGCGGCCGATTCTGCAGAATGGTCGGCAACAAATACTTCGACCGTGGAGCCGAAGGCCTCTACATTGCGAAACGCAGTCTGAAGTCGGGCGATGGCTTCAAGCTGACGGTCGACCGTCACGATGACGTTTATGCCCGGTGCAAGTTCCAAAATCGAATCCGGATCGCCTTTGGCAATCACGTTGCCATCGTGCATCAACGAAACGCGATGAAAGCGGGTCGCTTCTTCCAGATAAGCGGTGGAGATCAACGCAGTGATCCCTTCTTCCTCCAACAACTCGGCCAATACGGCCCAGAAATCCTTCCGTGACACGGGGTCGATGCCTGTCGTGGGTTCGTCCAGCACAATCAGTTTTGGCTGGTGAATCAGTGTGGAAACCAACCCCAGTTTTTGCTTCATGCCGCCGGATAGTTTTTTCATGGGTCGGTCGCGAAACCGGTCGAGTCGCGTCATTTCCAGCAATCGTGTTTTTCGTCTGCGAAGTTCAGCTTTGGATACTAGTCGCATCCGCGCAAAAAAATCCACGTTTTCTTCAACCGACAATTCCGGATAGAGATTTAAACCGAGCCCTTGTGGCATGAATCCAATGCGGTCTTTAATCTTTTCGGCGGTCCATTCCGAATCGACGTTTACGTCAAAAACTTCAATTGATCCCGCGTCGAAAGTGAGGACTCCGGCAATCGCTTTCATCAGACTACTTTTACCGGCACCGTCAGGGCCGATCAGTCCGTAGATCTCACCAGGTTTGATATGCAAATCGACGCCGCGCACAGCCGCCTGGCGACCATAGCTCTTTTGAAAACCGGTAACTTTGACAAGTGGCCTCGCTTTCGGAGGTGCGTCAGAAGTGCCTACCATTGTGGCGGAGCCCATGTTGCGTCCTCCTTCCAGCGAATGACCGCATCGGCTGGCATCCCGGGAGTCAGAAGGTGGTCCGGGTTTTCGTCCAGGTAAAGTTTGACGGCGTACACAAGTTTGACGCGCTCGTCCGGGGTTTGGACTTCTTTGGGAGTGAATTCAGCTCGCGACGAAATATAGCGAACGGTGGCATCGAATGGCCGATCGGGAAACGAGTCCGTAAAGATTCTGGCCTTCAAACCGACGCGGACTTTTCCAATGTCTGGTTCGGGGATATAGACCTTCAAGAAAAGCTGGTCGAGATTTACCAGGCTGAACAGCGGTGCGCCGGCGGCGACAACCTCGCCTTTATCTGCAACACGGGTCGTGATCATACCGGTCGACGGCGCGATGATTGTCAAGTCTTCCAGGATACTCTGTTGTTCGGTCAATGCGGCTTCGGCTTGTGACTTGAGCGCGATGCACTCAACCTCGGACGCGGCAGCCTCAGCTCGTCGTGCGACAAGTGCCTCAATATCATCTTGCTTCGACTGAATACGATCTTCGCCAAGTTTGGCTTCGGCAAGCAACTGAGTCGCGCTGGTTACCGCTGCTTTAGCGATCGTCAATTCGTTCTGCGCCGTTGTCCACGCGAGCCGCATTTCTTCGTATTCGTGCTCCGCTACGGCGTTATTATCGAAAAGTTTTTGGTATCGCTCAAAATCGTCTCGCGCATGGCCTTCCGTTGATTCGGCCGAGTCGGCCAAAGCGCTGGCATGCGCAAGATTGGCCTCAGCAGACGAAATGTTTAACGGGACTTCTTTGCGAAACACGTCCAGGGCCGATTTGGCCGCCTTAATTTGTGCATCCAACGACGCGACTTTGGCACTGGCGGCATTGATTCGTGCTTCACTGGCCAACACGGCTTGCGACGCCTGGTCAACTCGGGACGAAATTTGTTTGTCATCCAACTGGACAAGCGTTTGACCTGGTTTGACATCGTCGCCTTCGCGCGCAACGAGTTCAACAATTCGGCCAGCAAATTTGCTGGAAACCGTCACATGATCACCTTCAATGCGCCCGTTTGCCTGAATCAAACCGGTCGGCAATGGTTCGATTCGCCACCATTGATCGTACGCGAAATACCCAGTAGCGGCTAACGCGATGGCGACAAGCGCGACGATGTACAATCGTTTCATGGCGGCCTCCCGTGGATTGAAGCATTCCCAATCAAATAGCAAACGACATGCCGATTTAGCGGACTAATCGAGACCGGTTATCATCAACCCAAGCAAACAGTTGATAGAGCGAAATCGCACATATAACCTAAATAATTGCACGCAGGGAACAGAAACCACGCACCTTCCAAGCTTCGCATCCGCTGCAAGATCAATCGAGTTTCCTCAATGTTAATGGCGCACAAATTGCAGCGTTGCCATTAATACCTAGGAAGCGATTCTGTTTCGGAGAAATGAAATGACCAGCCAGATCTTGCTGTATGCTGGCGCAGCGCTTCCGATGATCTGGGGCGTCGCCCATTTGTTCCCGACAAAGAGCGTTGTCGCGGGTTTTGGCAATATTTCGTTGGACAACAAACGGATCATCACCATGGAGTGGATCAATGAAACAGCTGCATTGATTTTCATTTCAGCGATTGTATTTACCGTGACTTTGATTGACCATACAAGCGCAGTTTCGCGTATAGTCTATTGGCTTTCTTTTATCGCGCTCAACACACTCTCCGTGATTTCGCTGTTGACCGCATTCAAAATCGACTTTCTGCCGTATCAGCTATGTCCCGTTTTCTTCACGACCTCGTCCATTCTGATTTTGTTGGGCCTGTTGATGTGAATTCCGATTTCCGCATGATTGCCTCATGACGTTTTCACTCCGTTGTACAATCGAGAGAACCTGATGAGGGAAAAATTACTATCTTTTGCCATTTGCCTCAGTCTGGTTTGTTCTGTGGTTGCACAAGACCAGGGATCGGGCACCAAGTCCTCGCCTGCCAAATCCAAATTCCTAATTTCGCAGCAGGTAGCGAAGTGGCAGGAAAGTCTCGAGCAAGTTGGGGCTTTCGCCCAAGCCGGAAAATTCGCCGAGGCTACTAATATTGCGACAAGAAACTGGCGTGTTAAAGAGAAAACGAGCGGTTGCCTTATTTCTACGCCGTTGATACACAGCTAAAGCGATTGGTGCACGGGGCTGGCGAGTTGGCTATTGACGATACTTTGCGTCGCTCGTTGTTCCCTGATTGAAAGCACAGGACACGAATCATTGACGATAATGAACAACTGATGAAAGAGCCCGCAGCTTGCGATCGCTTGCCGCGCCAAGCTCATCCGAAACGTCCACGCGTTTGGACAGTATTCTTAGCCGTCGGCCTGGCGTTGTTCCTGGCGATCCTGTTTCAGGCTTGTTTCGGAGCCGTGTTGGCGATGATCGAACTGAGTCGAGGTGTTAAGCCTGCGGAATTGGGCGAAGTCATTGTGGACAGGCTGATGTCTCCCTACGTCATGATCTCGATGATGGCCATGGGACAGTTGGCTTTCGCCATGGCAGGCATTCTTCCCGCGTTATGGTCGCCGGAGCCGTTTCGTGAACGAGTCGGAATGAGGAAGGCCCGTCCTTCATGGCGCGTCTACCCACTGGCGATGTTGGGCTCCATCGTACCGTTGGCGATCGGGTTTGTGTTGGCAATCGCGGTAGCTAATTTGTTGCCAGTTGACGAGTCAATGTTGAAGTTCTTTGATGCCCTGACAATTGACTCCTGGATCGTGTTTGTTCTGTTTGTTGGAATTGCGCCCGGCTTGATTGAAGAAATCATTTTTCGAGGCTACCTGCAGCAAAGACTTGTGAAGCGTTGGGGACCCACAATAGGGATTGTCGTCGCATCGATAGTCTTCGGCCTTTGTCACATCACACCTCAAGCCGTGTTGGTTGCGTTGCCACTCGGATTCTGGTTTGGGTATATTGCTTGGCGTAGTCAATCGATTTTTCCAGCGATTTTATGTCACTTCTTCGTCAATAGTGGACTGAACACGTGGCGAATGATCGTCAAGTTTGGCGATCTCTCTGAATCCGTGCAAAACTGGGTTCATGCATCCTCGATATTAATCGGTGTTATCTGTTTCGCGATCTGCTGCTGGCCGGGATTCTGGCGTGAACGGGCGGAATCGAAGTGACTACGGTACGACTGCTCAAACAACATCATCATTTTGCGATTCTCGAAATCGAATTC